>NZ_JBEYVX010000027.1:0-78540 GCF_040644195.1 Streptomyces sp. NPDC047014
CCGTCTGTGCGCCGCCAGGGACTCGAACCCCGGACCCGCTGATTAAGAGTCAGCTGCTCTAACCAACTGAGCTAGCGGCGCTTGCTGACAGGGAAAACTCTACCCCACGTTCCGTGGTGCTCGTGACCAGCCACGCCCGCCTTGTCCGATTAACCCATGTTTGAGGGGTTTATCGTGCACGATATGTCTGCGCCGTGCCAGATCTGATGCTTTATCAGGTCAGGTCGGGTCCGGGGCTGACCAGTGGAGGAGCAGGGGAGTGGACGGAACCGCATGACCATGCAGCCGCCGGCGCAGGCGCCGATGCCGATGCCCGCCTTCGAGGAGTACGAGCCCGCCGGCGACTGCGCCTGCCGGGGATGCGCCGAGCGCCGCCGCTCCCTCGCCCGCGCGCGGGCCATACCGCTCCGGGACGGCGGGCACCCCGCGGCGCGCGGCGCCCGCCGCGCGCTGGTCCTGGCCACCGCCGCGGGCGTGGTGCTCGGCGGGGCGGGCGGGACGGCCGCCGCGGTGGACGTCGTCGACGCGGTGGGCGCGGCGGAGACGCCGCTCCCCGGCGCGGCGGTGGCCGGGGACGACGGGCCGGGCTCCCCGCAGGGCGCCCGTACCCCGCTGCACGGGCCCAAGGGCGGCCCGGCCGGCAGCCCCGGCGCACCGGCCCGGCCGGGCGTGGTCAGGCGGATCGACCGTACGACGATCATCAACCGGGCGAAGCTGTGGCTGGACGCGAAGGTCCCGTACAGCATGTCCGAGTACTGGACGGACGGCTACCGGCAGGACTGCTCGGGCTATGTCTCCATGGCCTGGAACCTGGGCTCGAACGAGTGGACCGGCAGCCTCGCCTCCTTCGCCACGAAGATCACGAAGGAGCAGCTGCTCCCGGGCGACATGCTGCTCTTCCACAACCCGGCCGACCCCAACAACGGCTCGCACGTGGTGATCTTCGGCGGCTGGGTGGACGAGACGCGCACGCACTACGTGGCCTACGAGCAGACGCGCCCGACGACGCGGAAGCTGGCCACGCCGTACGGCTACTGGGCCAACGCGGCGAAGTACGTCCCGTACCGGTTCAACGGGGTGACGGGCGGGGTCGTCCCCGGGGCCCCGGACGGCGGCGACAAGCCGCCCGCGCCGGGGCCGCGGCCGGGGGACGTCAAGGCGTTCCCGGGGGCGGCGAAGTTCGCCGCCGGTGCCACGAACGACGCGGTGGGGCAGCTGGGCCGGATGCTGATCGAGCGGGGCGGTTACCGGTTCTACCCGAAGGGGGTGGCGGACCGGACGTGGAGCGAGCACGACCGGCTCGCGACGCAGGCGTTCCAGCGGGCCCAGGGCTGGACGGGCGCGGAGGCGGACGGGGTCCCGGGCGCGCACACCTGGCGGCTGCTGGTGGAACGCCAGGGCAAGGACATCCCGCCGCTGGTGGGCGGCGCGCCGGGGCCGGGCGGCGTACGGGCCTACCCCGGGGCGGCGGTGTTCCGGCCGGGGCAGACCCATCCGGCGATCGAGTCCCTGGGCCGCCAACTGATCAAAAAGGGCTTCGGCAAGCACTACACGACCGGGCCGGGCCCGCGCTGGAGCGAGGCGGACCGCCGCAACGTCGAGGCGTTCCAGCGCGCGCAGGGCTGGCGCGGCGCGGCGGCCGACGGCTACCCGGGCCCGGAAACCTGGCGCCGGCTGTTCGCATGAGGGAGTCAACGATGTACCCCACCCGCACCACAACCACCACCGGCACCCTCCACCTCCTCCCACCCCCCACCACTTTCGGCTGGGCCCAAGCCACCCCGCCGTACGGCACCCACGTCACCCCGGGGGCGGCGGATCCGGTATCCCCGGCCCGGCCGACACCGGGCGGTCCCGAGCGCTTGGCGGCGCAGCCGGACCCGGCGCGCGCGCCCGGCCAGACCCCCTGCCCGCAGGCGGCCCCCGGGCTGGACGGTCCCGAGCGCCAGGCGGCGCAGCCGACGGGGCCCGGCCGGGCCCCGTGGCCCGAGGCGGTGCCGCACGCGGCCTCTACGCTGGGCGAAGCCCAGCGGCCCGCACCGCAGACGGCCCCCGGCCGGTCCCCCTGGCCGGAGGCCCTGCCGCACCCGGATTCCGCGCTCGCGCGGGGCGCGGAACTTCCCGCGTCGCACCCGATGTGGTCCGGCCGGGGCCCGTGGCCCAAGACGCTGCCGCACGCGACCTCCGCCCCGGGCGAAGCCCAGCGGCCTGCTCCGGGCCGGGACTTCGTTCCCGCGTCGGGCGGCGGCCAGCATTTCGCGCCTCAGGCTGCGCCCGGCCGGTCCCCCTGGCCGGAGGCGCTGCCGCACCCGGATTCCGCGCCCGCGTCCCGGCACCCCGCGCCGCACGCGGATCCCGCACTGGGCGGTGCCCAGGGGCCCGCGCCGTACGCGGGGCCCGCGTCCGCGCGGCTGGCGCCGGAGGCGGACCCGGCGTCCGCGCCGGGCATGGCTTCCGGGCCGGGGGCGCTGCCGCGCCCGGACTCCGTTCCCGCGGCGGGGGCGTTGTCGCACCCCGGCTCCGTGTCCGCGTCGGGCGCCGCTCGGCGCTCCGCGCAAGGGGAGGGCGTGGCCGGGCGTATGCCGTGGCCTGAGGTGGTGCCGCACGCGGGTTCCGTGCCCGCTTCGGTCGGGGCCGCGGGGTCCGCGCCGTCGGCGGAGGCGGCTCAGGCTGTGCCTGCGGCCCGCCCGGAGCCCGCCCAGCCGCAGGCTGATGCCCGTACCCCCTGGCCTGCGACCCCGCCGCATGCCGACCAGGCGCCCGCGCAGGCCGTGCCTGCGGCCCGGCCCGAGTCGGAGCCCGTGGTTCCGGCTGCTGCGCCGCACGCGTCGCACCTGCCCGCCCTGGCGCCGGAGGCGGACTCCGTGCCCGCGCACGGCGGGGCCGTCCTGGCGTACTCGTCGGACCCCGGTCCGGGGGCAGGACACGTGCCCGCTCCGTCGCCGGACGCGGATTCGGCGCCCGTAGGAGGTAAGGCCGAGGGCGTTGCTGCCTCGGCGGCTTCTGGCCCCGGGGCAGCGCGCCCGCCCGTACTGGCGCCGGAGGCGGACTCCGTGCCCGCGCGCGCCACGGCCGCGTGGCCGGAGCCCGCCGGCCGCGCCGCCTCGGCGGATCGCAGCCCCGGTACAGCGCACCTGCCCGCGCCGTCGCCCGAGGCGGATTCCATTCCCGCGCCCGGCAAGGCCGCATGGCCGGAGGCCGAGGGTGGCGCCGCCTCGGCGGAGCCCGGCCCCCGTGCAGCGTGCCTGCCCGCGCCGTCGCCGGAGGCGGACTCCGTGCACGCAGCCGGCAAGGCCGTGGGCCCGGCTGCCTCGCCGTACTCGGGGGACCCCGGCTCCGTGGCAGCGCACCTGCCCGAGGCGGACTCCGTTCCCACGCCCGCCAAGGCCGCATGGCCGGAGGCCGCGGGTGGCGCCGCCTCGGCGGACCCCGGCCCGGGGGCAGCGCACCTGCCCGCGCCGGCGCCCGAGGCGGATGCCGCCGCGGCCACCGGCTTCGCCGTCCGCCCGGAGGGCGAACTGGACGCCGCCTCGTGGCGGCACGCCGGGCACGGCCCCGGGGCGGAGACCCCCGTCGGGCCCCCGCCGCAGGCGGGATTCGGGCGCGGCGGTGTGGAGGGGCGCAGCGGCGTGCCCGGCCCCGGCGTCGTCGAGATCGTGGCGCAAGCCGTCGCGCGGGGGATGGGGGACGGGGGTGACACCCTCGGGCTCGTCGGCGTCGCGGCGGCCCCGCACGCGCGGGGGGTCAGCGCCGTGCCCGCGGGGCTGCCGTTCCCGGAGGCCGCCGCCGCGCGGCCCGCGCCCGCCCCGCGCCCCCGCGCGCCCCGCCCCGCCCCCGGGCGCCGCGTCCCCCGCGGGGACGACCGGCTGCGGGAGCACCGCGGCCCCGTGCTCCCCGGCTGGGCCGGCGTCGCCGTCGGCGGGCTCGCGCTCGCCGGCTGCGCCGCCGTGCTCTGGCGGGCCGGAGCCGTCCCCGACGCCCTCCTCGCCGCCTTCGGCGCGGCCCCCCGCGCCTACCAGGGGCTCCGCCCCGCCCACTGGCCCCCGCTCGCCTTCCTCGGCATCGTCGCCCTCGTCGCACTCGGCGGCCTCGGCCGCTCCCGTACCGGCCACGCCTGGGTGCTCACCCTCTTCGGCCGCTACCGCGGCACGGTCCGCCGTACCGGCCTGACCTGGGTCAGCCCCCTCCTCCTGCGCCGCCGCGTCGACATCCGCCTGCGCCACTGGCGCAGCGACCCCATGCCCGCCGTGGACTCCGGCGGCCTCGCCCTCCAGGTCGTCGTCCAAGTGGTCTGGCAGGTCAGGGACACCGCCCGCGCCACCCTCGCCGTCGAGGACCACACCGACTACCTCGCCGAGCAGGTCGAGTCGGCCATGGCCCGCGTCCTGTCCCAGCTCCCCGCCGACGCCTTCCACGAGGACGCCCCGACCCTGCGCGACGCCGAGGCCGTCGGTGACGCCCTGACCCGGATGCTCGCCGCCGAGACCGAGGCCGTCGGCATCGAGGTCTTCTCGGCGCAGCCGACCAGGATCGAGTACGCCCCGGAGGTCGCGGAGGCGATGCGCCGCCGCCGGGTCGCCGCGATCGACGCCAAGCACCGCGACACCGTGCTGACCTCGGTGGTCGACGCGGTGGACGACACCGTCCACCGGCTGACCTCCCGCGGCCTCGTCGAGCTCGACGACTACGAGCGCAAGGCCCTGGTGAAGGACCTCACGGTGGCCTTCTATACCGGCCGCACCGACTGACAGCACCACGCACCACGCACCACGCACACGGGAACGGGTGGCCGGAAGCATACGGACCACCCGTTCCCCCATTGGTCTGGACATGGCCAACTCCTGTCAATAATCTGGGACTTGGTCTAGACCTGAATGCCCCGCACCACCCCACCCCGCGCGCGCTCACCGAACTCCCCCCACGTTCAAGGAGCCTCATGCGTACCGTCCGCATGCCCCGCCGGGCCGGCGTCGCCACGCTCGGCCTCGGCCTCGTCGCCGGCATCACCCTCCTCGGCGCCCCCAACGCCACCGGCCACGGCTACACCGACACCGCCATCAGCCGCCAGAAGCTCTGCGCCAACAGGACCGTCTCCGACTGCGGAGCCATCCAGTGGGAGCCGCAGAGCGTCGAGGGCTTCAAGGGCTTCCCCGCCGCCGGTCCCGCCGACGGCAAGATATGCGCCGGCGGCCTGCCGCAGTTCGCCGAGCTCGACAACCCCCGCGGCGGCGCCTGGCCCACCACCAGGCTCACCTCCGGCCAGAGCTACGGCTTCGGCTGGCAGTTCACCGCCAACCACTCCACCACCGACATCAAGTACTACGTCACCAAGAACGGCTGGACCGGCACCAAGGCCCTCACCCGCGCCGACCTCGACCCCCAGCCCTTCCTCACCGTCGCCTACAACGGCGCCCGCCCCGCCATGACCACCGTCCACCAGGGCAACCTGCCCGCGGGCAAGACCGGCCGCCACCTGATCCTCGCGGTCTGGACCGTCAACGACACCCCGATGGCCTTCTACGCCTGCTCCGACGTTCAGTTCTGACGCTACGTCAGCTACCCTCCGGCGGCATGCGGAGGACGACGACGACAGCACCGGTGACCGTCGCGGAGCTCATCGCGAGCCGATGGGGCGATCACCGGCCCGGACTCAGGTACGAGGAACGGGGCGACGGCGACGGCCGGCCCGCCCGGTACCGCGTCCTCACCCACCACCGCACCGCCCAGGAGTCCGCCGCCCGCGCCGCGCTCCTCGTCGACCTCATGCCCGCCGGAGCACATCCGCACCTCGGGGTCCTGCTCGACAACACCCCCGAGTTCCCCTTCTGGCTCGGCGCGGCGGCCCTCGCCGGGGCCGCCGTCGCCGGGATCAACCCCACCCGCCGCGGCCCCGAGCTGGCCCGCGACATCCTGCACACCGACTGCCGACTGCTGATCACCGAGCCCGCCCACCTGCCGCTGCTGCGCGGCCTGGACCTGCCGGGCGTACGGATCCTCGTCACCGGCACCGAGGAGTACGCCGCCCTCCTCGCCCCCTACGCCGCCGCCGCGCCCGGCGCCGCCACCCTGCGCGCCCCCGCCTCCGGCTCCCGCTTCCTGCTCTACTTCACCTCCGGCTCCACCGGCGCCCCCAAGGCCGCCGTCTGCACCCAGGGCCGGATCGCGGCCGCCGGCTCCGCGCTGGCCCGCCGCTTCGCGGTCGGACCGCAGGACGTGCACTACGTCTGCATGCCGCTCTTCCACGGCAACGCCGTCATCGCGGACTGGATGCCCGCCCTCGCCGGCGGGGCCGCGGTCGCGCTGCGCCGCCGCTTCTCGGCCTCGGCCTTCCTGGACGACGTACGGGCCCACGGCGCGACCTACTTCACCTACGTCGGCCGGGCCGTGCAGTACCTCCTGGCCACCGAGCCCCGCCCCGACGACCGCGACCACCCCCTGCGGCTCGGCTTCGGCACCGAGGCCGGGGCCGTGGACGCCGCCCGCTTCACCGAGCGCTTCGGGGTCCGGCTGGTGGAGGGGTACGGGGCCACCGAGGGCGGGGCCTCCGTCCAGAGCACCCCGGACACCCCGCCGGGCGCCCTCGGCCGGGCCGGCGCGGGGGAGGACCTGGCGGTGATCGACCCGGAGACGGGCGAGGAGTGCCCGCCGGCCGTCCTGGACGGGGACGGCCGCCTGCGCAACGGCTCCGAGGCCATAGGCGAGCTGGTCAACCGGGGCGGCGGCCTCTTCGAGGGGTACTGGCGCAACCCGGAGGCGGAGGCCGAGCGCACCCGGGACGGCTGGTACTGGACGGGGGACCTCTTCTTCCGCGACGCCGACGGCTTCCTCTACTTCGCGGGCCGCACCGACGACCGGCTCCGGGTCGACAGCGAGAACCTGGCCGCGGCGGTGATCGAGAACATCCTGGCCCGCTGGGAGCCGGCGGCCGCCGTCGCCGTCCACGCCGTCCCGGACGAGGCGGCGGGGGACCAGGTCATGGCGGCCGTGGCCCTCCGGGAGGGCGCCCGGTTCTCCCCGGAGGAGTTCGCCGCCTTCCTCGCCGCGCAGCCGGACCTGGGCACGAAGATGGCCCCGCGCTATGTGCGGCTCGTTTCCGCCATGCCCGTGACGGCCACCAACAAGATCCACCGCGCGGCCCTGCGCCGTACCGGCTTCCGCTGCCCGGATCCCGTCTGGCACCGCACCCCGGCCGGGGGCTACGCCCCGCTCACCCCGGCGGCCCTGACCGCCCTCCTGGGCCGGTACGCCGACCACGGCAGGGCGCACCTGCTGGACGGGTAGCGGCCCGGCCGCCGCCCCCCCGCCGGGCCGCCCGCTCGTGGTGTGGAGCACCCCTGGGGACCAGGTAGTATTTTCTCTGTCAGCAGGCGCCGCTAGCTCAGTTGGTTAGAGCAGCTGACTCTTAATCAGCGGGTCCGGGGTTCGAGTCCCTGGCGGCGCACCTGTCCTTCGGGCGGTTACCGGTTCACCGGTAACCGCCCGAAGTGTTTTCCGGCTGTTCGCCGGGTGTCTTCCGGCCGATGTTTTCCGGCCCCTCCCGCTGCGCAGTCCTAGAGGGTGAGCGACAGCAGCAGCGGTGCGGCCTTGCGGTTCAGGGTGTCGGCCGCCGCCCGCAGCCGGTGCGCGTGCTCGACGGGCATCGACAGGGCCAGGCAGCCGACCGAGGCGCCCGCGGTGATCGGGACGGCCGCGCAGACCGTGCCCACGGCGTACTCCTGGAGGTCCAGCATCGGGACGGTGGCGGGCTGGGCGTCCAGCTTCGAGAAGAGGATCCGCTCGTTCACGATCGTCTTCGAGGTGAGCCGGGCGATCTTGTGGCGGGAGAGGTGGTCGCGCCGCCCGTTCAGGTCCAGCTGGGTCAGCAGGCACTTGCCGACCGCGCTGGCGTGGGCGGCGGAGCGGAAGTCGACCCACTCGTGGACCTTCGGCGTGCGCGGGCTGTCCGCGAACTGCGTGATACGGACCTCGCCGTCCACATAGCGGCTGATGTACACGGCCGCGCCGACCGAATCGCGCAGCCGGTCCAGGGTCTCCTGGAGCTTGTCGGTCAGGGCCTGCTTGCGGTCGACGCCGGAGCCGAGCAGGACGAGGGAGTCCCCCATGGCGTACGCGCCGTCCGCGACCTGGAGGACGTATCCCTCGCGGCGCAGCATGAGCAGCATCGGGGCGAGGTGGCCCACGGGCAGGCCGGTGTCACGCGCGATCTGCGCGTCGGTCACGCCGCCGGGGTGGCGGGCGATCGTTTCGAGTACGCGCAGTGCGTACTGCACCGAGTGGAACGGCGCGGTCGGCTCGGGCTTCAGCGCCACGGTTTCCCCCTAGCAGGTTGTTACCGCTTGCCCTACCACGATAGCCATCAAGGGGGCTCTGTGGAGCGCCTGTTGAGGAGATTGATGGCTCAATCAAGTCGGTCTGCCTGGATCTACCCCAGAGGCATATGCCACGGTCAACGCGCTCGTCCCGGCCCGCCGGGAATGCCCGGCGCCCCTTCATGGTTCGAATTCCTCGTACGGTGCCATACGCATGCGCAGCACGTGACAGGAGCGACGATGAGTGACCCGGGCGACGCAAACCGGCCACACCGGACCGACCGCGGAGCGGAAGCCGCGGCCCGCGACCCCCACGGGATCCGCGGCGCCGCCCCCGGGCGGGCACCCGTGCCCCTGTCCGTGCTCGACCTCGTCACCGTCGGGGCCGGGAGCACCGCCCGCGAGGCGCTGCGGACCAGCGTGGACATAGCCCGGCTCGCCGAGGCCCGCGGGTACCACCGGCACTGGGTGGCCGAGCACCACTCCATGCCCGGCGTTGCCAGTTCCTCGCCCGCCGTGATCCTGGCCCACCTGGCCGCGCACACCTCCCGCATCCGCCTCGGCTCCGGCGGCGTCATGCTGCCCAACCACGCCCCCCTCGCCGTCGCGGAGCAGTTCGGCACGCTGGAGGCGCTCGCGCCCGGCCGGATCGACCTCGGGCTCGGCCGCGCCCCCGGCACCGACGGCCGCACCGCCGCCGCCCTGCGCGGGCCCGGCCGCCTCGACGAGGCCGCGGACGAGTTCCCGCGCCGGCTCATGGAGCTCACCCGCTTCCTCGACGACGACTTCCCCGACGGGCACCCCTACGCCCGCGTGCACGCCGTACCCGGCCCGGTGCAGGGCCCCACCGCCCGCCCGCAGCTCTGGCTGCTCGGCTCCTCCGGTTTCAGCGCCCGCCTCGCCGGCGAGCTCGGCCTGCCCTTCGCCTACGCCCACCACTTCTCCGCCGCCGGCACGATCCCCGCCCTCGACCTCTACCGCGAGAGCTTCCGCCCCTCCGCCGTCCTGGACGCGCCCTACGCCGTCATCGGCGTCTCCGCCCTCGCCGCCGACACCGACGAGGAGGCCCGCGCCCAGGTGCTCACGGGCGCGCTGTCCATGCTCCGGCTGCGCACCGGCCGCCCCGGGCTCGTGCCCACGCCCGAGGAGGCCGCCGCGTACCCGTACACCCCGCTGGAGCGGGAGTTCGTCGACGGCTGGCTCGCGAACATCGTCCACGGCACCCCCGGCGCGGTCGCCGACGGCCTCGACGGGCTCGCCAAGCGCACCGGCGCGGACGAGCTGATGCTGACGGCCAACGCCCACAGCGGGGCGGCCCGGCTGCGCTCCTACGCACTCGTCGCGGACGCGTACGGCATGCCCGCGGAGGTACCCGCCGCCGACTGACCGCGTGCCAACGGGGTTTGGCTGGTTCATTGCCAAAACCTTGCGGAAGCGTGTCTCAAGGCAGCCTTAAACCGCTCGTCACCCGGGGTGGCGGGCGGTTTCTGATGTGCGCTCAGGTCTCTGACTTGGGGAAATAGCGCGGCAGTGGTCTAGTCCTTCTTTGGTCCGAACCATTGACGGGGCGCCGGAGTGATCGCTATCACTTCTCTCACCCGAACTTCCCGCTCTCTCCTCCCACCCCACCGGAGGCAGTTCATGCACATCCGTAAACCCCTCATCGCCGCCGCCGCGACGGTCGCGCTGGCCGGCGGGGCGCTCGCCTCCTTCGCGGGGCTGGGCACGGCCCAGGCGGCCGGCGCCTCGGCCGGTGCCGCGGCGGGCGGCGTCCGCATCGCCTACTACGACCAGTGGAGCGTGTACGGGAACGCCTTCTATCCCAAGCACCTCGACACCCGCGGCATCGCCGGCAAGCTGGACGTGCTGAACTACTCGTTCGGCAACATCCACCCCACCGAGCTGACCTGCTTCGAGGCCAACAAGGCGGCGGGCGACGACAACAACCCCAACGCGGGTGACGGCGCGGGCGACAGCTACGCCGACTACCAGAAGTCGTTCAGCGCCGCCGACAGCGTCGACGGCGTCGCCGACAAGTGGGACCAGCCGATCGTGGGCGTCTTCAACCAGTTCAAGGAACTGAAGGCCAAGTACCCCCACCTCAAGATCAACATCTCGCTGGGCGGCTGGACGTACTCCAAGTACTTCCACGACGCGGCCAAGACCGACGCCTCCCGCAAGAAGTTCGTCGCCTCCTGCATCAAGCAGTACATCAAGGGCGACCTCCCGGTGGAGGGCGGCTTCGGCGGCCCCGGCACCGCGGCGGGCATCTTCGACGGCATCGACATCGACTGGGAGTACCCGGGCTCCTCCGGCGGCCACCTCGGCAACCACTACGGCCCCGAGGACAAGCAGAACTTCACCCTCCTGCTCCAGGAGTTCCGCAAGCAGCTCGACGCCGAGGGCGCGGCCAACGGCGGCAAGAAGTACCTGCTCACCTCGGCCCTCCCGGCCGGCCAGGACAAGATCAAGTACATCGAGACCGACAAGATCGGCCAGTACTTGGACTACGCCAACATCATGACGTACGACATGCACGGCGCCTGGGACGGCGACGGCCCGACCTACCACCAGTCCCCGCTGTACCCCTCCGCGGCCGACCCGACCGACCCGATCGCGCCGGGCACCGAGAAGTACAGCATCGACAACGCCATCGACTCCTGGATCGACGGCAACCCGGCCTACGGCATCACCGGCGGCTTCCC
Organism: Streptomyces sp. NPDC047014; assembly: GCF_040644195.1. Lineage (NCBI taxonomy): Bacteria > Bacillati > Actinomycetota > Actinomycetes > Kitasatosporales > Streptomycetaceae > Streptomyces > Streptomyces sp. NPDC047014. The sequence continues at coordinate 11,015 of NZ_JBEYVX010000027.1, forward strand.
CGCCAACAAGCTGACGCTGGGCTACGAGTTCTACTACCGCGGCTGGAAGGGCGTCCCGGCGGGCAGCACCCACGGCCTCGCCCAGACCGCGACCGGCGGCTCCGGCGCGCGACCGCTCAGCCAGCAGGCGGGCATCGCGCACTACAAGGAGCTCGGCGGCATCGTCGACAACCCGGCGACCACCTTCTGGGACGACCAGTCGAAGTCCTCGTACTTCTACAAGGACGGCGAGTTCTTCACCGGCCTCAACCAGAAGTCCATCCAGGCCCGGGTGGACTACGGCAAGCAGCGCGGTCTGGCCGGCGCGATGATGTACTCCCTGCTCGGCCTGGACAACAACGCCACGCTGCTGGGCCAGATCTCGGACGCCCTCGGTGGCACCACGGTCCCGCCGACCACCCCGCCCACGACGCCTCCGACGACCCCGCCGACCACGCCCCCCACCACCCCGCCGACCACGCCTCCGACCACCGGCTGCGGTGCGACTCCGGCGTACGTGGCGGGCACGGTCTACACGGCGGGCAAGGAAGTCGCCCACAACGGCCGCAAGTACAAGGCCCAGTGGTGGACGCAGAACGAGACGCCCGGCACCACGGGTGAATGGGGTGTCTGGAAGGACCTCGGCGCCTGCTGATCTCCCCCCACCCCGCGCCGAGCGACGCCTCCGCCCCGCCCCGGATCTCCGGGTGCGGGGCGGAAGTGTCACATGGTTATGGGATTTCCGGTACCCCTGCGTGGCGCGATCGCTACGCTCGGCGATATCTGCCAATCCCTTGGGGGTGCCGTCGCATGGTCCTGACCCGTCGTGACATCGATCCCAGTGAGTCGCCGCTGGCGTACTACGGCTCCGAGCTGAGGCGGCTGCGTGAAGCCGCAGGGTTCAAGCAGCAGAGGTTGGGCGACATCATCTACTGCACCGGTTCGCTGATCGGCATGGTCGAGAACGGCCGCCGCATCCCGACCCGGGATTTCTCGGAGCGCATTGATGCCGCCCTCGGAACGGACGGCCACTTCTCCCGCCTGGTCGGGCTCGTCCTGCGCAGCGTGCTGCCGACGTGGTTCCGGGCCTACGCGGAGATGGAGGCCCGGGCCACGTTCATCTCCACCTTCCAGGCCCAGGTGGTCTACGGGCTGCTACAGACGGAGGCATACGCGAAGGCCCTGCTGAGCGTCGAGTTCCCCGACCGGGCTGACGACATCGCGGCGGCCCGGATCGAGCGTCAGCGGATCCTGGGCCGTGACGAGCCGCCGGCGCTGATGGTGGTGCTGGACGAAGCGCTGCTGCACAGGAACGTCGGCGGTCGTGAGGTCATGCGCAACCAGCTGTCCCACCTGTTGAGCTTTGCTGACCGGCCCTGGGTCCAGATCCAGGTGATGCCGTTCTCATCCGGTGAACACAGCGCAATGACTGGATCGTTCAACCTCCTGCGCTTCGACCGGGAGCCTGACCTCTTCTACCGGGAGAGCTACGACTCCGGTCATATGACAGCTAACTCGCAGCTGATCAAGCAGCGTTCAGTCGGCTACGCTCGGCTGCAAGCCGACGCCCTCTCGCCGAGGGAATCGGCCCTTCTGATCGCACGTGTAATGGAGGAGCGCTATGGGGACCAGCCTGCTTTGGCGTAAGTCGTCCTACAGCAGCACCAACGGGGGCGACTGCGTCGAGTGCGCACCCCTCGGCGGCGTGGCCTGGGTCAAGGCGTCGTACAGCAGCACCAACGGAGGCGACTGCGTCGAGGTGGCCGCTCAGCCCTGCAAGGTAGCCGTGCGGGACTCCAAGTGGGCCGACGGGCCGATGTTCAGCGTCGGGCCCGAGGCGTTCGGGGCGTTCGTCCGGAGCCTGTGAGCACCCTGCCGGGCGCCACCCGCGCATGGGTGGGGAACGCCCTGGCCGAGTCGGAACGTATCGCGGAGGTCGTACCGCTGCGCGGCGGCTGGACCTCCGAGATGCGCCGCCTTGAGCTGCGGCACGGCCCGGCGGGCCCCCGCTCGCTCGTGCTGCGGTCCTTCACGAAGCCCTTCTACGTCCGCCACGCGGAAGGGCTGTTGACCCGGGAGGCCGACATCCTGCGGCTCCTGGGCGACACCGACGTGCCCGCCGCCACGCTCGTGGCGGTGGACGCGACGGCCCGGCACTGCGCGCACCCCTCGCTGCTGATGACCCTGCTCCCCGGCGCCGTACAGCTGGCCGACGAGGGGGCGCAGGCGCGGGCCGAGCTGATGGCGCGGCAGCTGGTGCGGATCCACCGGCTGCCGGTGACAGGGCGGCGGCCCCGGGACTACCAGGCGTGGACCTCGCCCGAACGGGTGAGCCCGCCCACCGGTACCGCCCGGCCGGACCTCTGGGCGCGGGCCGTCGACGTCATCCGGCGGGAACCCCCGGCCTACGAAGGCCGTTTCCTGCACAGGGACTTCCACCCGGGGAACATCCTCTTCACGGGGAGCGGGCCCGAGGCGTCGATCAGCGGTGTCGTCGACTGGGTGGAGACCTCCTGGGGCCCCGCCGACCTCGACGTCGCGCACTGCTCGACGGCGCTCGCCCTGCTCCACGGCGCCCCCGCCGGCCTCCGCTTCGCGGACCGGTACCTCGCCGCCGGGGGCGTGCTGGCTCCCGACGGCGCGTCGCGCCTCTACTGGCGGCTGCTCGACGCCCTGGCGTTCGCGCCGGACGCGGAGAAGGTGGCCGTGCCGTGGCGCGAACTGGGCCGCGCCGACCTCACGTCCGAGGTCCTGGCCGGGAGGCTGGAGGACTACCTCGCGGCCCTCCTCGGCTGAGCCCCCTGCGGGTCAGACCAGCGGATGCGGAGCCGGTTCGTCCGGCTGGGCCGCGGGCGCCGGGCCCACGCGGTGGCCGATCATGCGGGCGATCACCTCCGGGGCCACCGCCCGCGAGTACAGCCAGCCCTGGCCCGTGTCGCAGCCGACCCGCCGCAGCCGGGCCGCCTGGCCGGCCGTCTCCACGCACTCCGCCGTCACCGTGAGGCCCAGCCGGTGCGCGAGCTGTACCAGCGCCTCCACGATGGTCTCGTCGGCCGGATTCGGGTGCGCGCCCTCCTCGTAGCGGAAGCCCTTCACGAAGGAGCCGTCCAGCTTGAGGACCGACACCGGGAGCCGGCTCAGATAGGCCAGGTTCGAGTAGCCCGTACCGAAGTCGTCGATGGCGATCCGCACGCCCATGTCGCTCAGCGCCTGGAGCGCCTGGAGGGGGCGCCCGGCCGAGCCCATCACGGCCGATTCGGTCAGCTCCAGCTGGAGCAGCTGCGGGGCCAGGCCCGTCTCGGCCAGGATCTCCGCGACATCGCCCACCAGGTCCGAGTCCCACACCTGCCGCACCGCGACATTCACCGAGACGAAGACCGGCGCGTCGCTCGGCTGCTCGATCTGCCAGCGCCGGGCCTGCCGGCAGGCGGTCCGCAGCACCCACTGCCCGAGGGGGACGATGGAGCCGTCCTCCTCCGCGATCCCGATGAACCGATTCGGCGTCAGCGTGCCGAACTGCGGGTGGTTCCAGCGCACCAGCGCCTCCACCCCGCGCAGCGCCCCGCTGTCCAGATCCACCAGCGGCTGGTACTCCAGCGCGAACTCGCCGCGCTCCACGGCCGGCCGCAGCGTGGAGGAGAGCGCCTGCCGGGTCATGCGGTGCGCGTTGCGCTCCGGGTCGAAGAGGGTCCAGCGGGCCTTGCCGTCCGCCTTGGCCCAGTACAGCGTCGTATCGGCGGCCTGCATCAGGCCGGTCGCGGAGGTGCCGGCGGCGGCCCGCTCCACCACGCCGATGGAGGCGGAGACCGACAGCCGCTGCCCGGCCAGGTCGAAGGGCTCCTGCACCGCCGTGAGCACACTGCGGGCCAGCTCCGCCAGCTGCTCGGTGCCGGTGGAGTCCTCCACGAGCAGCGCGAACTCGTCCCCGCCGAGCCGGGCCACGAGATGCCCGCCGGTGCGGCCGTAGCCGGACTGGTCGGCGCACTGGGAGAGCCGGGCGGCGACGGCGGTCAGCAGCCGGTCCCCGACCCGGTGGCCGAGGGTGTCGTTGACCGCCTTGAAGCCGTCCAGGTCCAGGTAGCACAGGCCGATCCGGCCGGTGCCGCCGCCGTGCTCGTAGGAGGCGGACTCCAGGGCGCCGGAGAGCCGTTCGAAGAACAGCGCGCGGTTGGGCAGCCGGGTGACCGGGTCGTGCATCTGGAGGTGCCGCAGCCGCGCCTGGAGGTCGCGCCGGTCGCTGATGTCCGCGACCGACAGCAGTACGTTCCCCGTGCCCGGTACGGGCCCCAGCGTGACCTCCGTCCACAGCGAATGCCCGTCGGGGTGCTTGAGCCGCCGGGTGCAGCGCAGCCGCGCCTGCCGCCCGCGCAGCACCTCCTGGTACGCCGCCCAGGTGCGGGCCTCCGCGCCCAGGTCGACCAGATCGGCGGCGCAGCGCCGGACGAGGGCCTGCGGTTCGCTGCCCAGCAGCCCGGCGAAGGCGTGGTTCGCGGTGACCACGCGGCCGTCCCGGTCCACCACGGCCATGGGGAGGTGGGCGGCGTTGAAGGCGGCCCGGTAGTCGCGCGACTCGGACTCGGCGGCCGGAATGGGGGCGATGGCCGGATTGACCGGATTGCCGGGATCGGCCGGGCCGGACGGCACTGCCGGCACTGCCATGTGACGCTCCGTGATGGCCGATCGGATGCTGTCGGCCGCCGAACCGGTTCCTTCTGAGGTTCCGCTCACCGTTGGCCCCGCCGTGTTCGTGAGTGTCCGTGCAGGAAAGTGTGCCGATCATAGAGGCTGCCGGGAGGCTCTATCCAGCGGCGTCGCCGCGGAACACGGTGAGGTTCGGCGTGATGACGGATCGTCGGCCGTGACCGGCTCGATCGTTTCTGCGCGGCTCTGGACAGGATCCGCCCCCTCCTGATCCCCGGTGATCGGTCGTGACGTTCTGTAGGGAGGGGCGTGAAGTCCGGGGGTCACCGGCTTGCCGTATCGCTCACTCGTGTGGGGCACCGGAACAGGGCGTTAGTAAGACAATCGACTCAAGGTGGCTAAACAGGAACGAATCCACCACCGGAGGTCGATGTGACGCGACAGCAGACACCCGGGGGAGTGGACCGCTCTCGCGTCCGAAGTACCGCCGCGGCCCTCACCTCCTTGACGGCGCTCGCCGCCATGTCGCTCGTGGCCGGCCCCGCCGTGGCCGAGTCCGGGGCCGCGCCGTGCGCGCTGACGCGGACGGCGGCGCACCACTCGCTGGGCCTGGACAGCTGGAACGGCGCCTACCCCAAGCCCGTGCGCACCCTCAACGCGGTCATGGTCTTCCTCTCCTTCCCCGACCACCGCACCACCCTCCCCACCCGCACCCTCACCCGCGACTACTTCCCCTCCACCAGCGATTTCTTCGAGCGGGCCTCGTACGGCCGCTTCAAGCTCGTCCCCCATCCGCAGCAGCGGTGGATCCCGATGCCCCGGCCGTCCACCGCCTACGGCATAAAGCGGGACTGGGCCCCCGCGGACCGGGCGGCCTATCTGCGGGACGCGGTGGCCGCCGCCGACGCCCAGGTCGACTTCGGGCAGTACGACGTCGTCTACTTCGTGGCCGACCCGGACGCGCCCGGGGTGGACTCCGACGCCACCAAGGTCGTCAACTTCGACCGGCCGATCGTCGCGGACGGCGCGGAACTGCGGCGCATCGTCACCGTCTTCGAGCGCCACCCGCCGGACCGCAACGTCCTGGCCCACGAGACCGGGCACGTCTTCGACCTGCCCGACCTCTACCACCGGCCCACGGACGGAAAGGGCGACTGGGACACCTACGTCGGTGACTGGGACGTCATGGGCAGTCAGTTCGGCATGGCCCCCGACCTCTTCGCCTGGCACAAGTGGAAGCTCGGCTGGCTCGACCCCTCGCAGGTGGACTGCGTGCAGTCCGGCTCCTCCCTGCACACCCTCCAGCCGCTGGCGGAGGTCCCGCCGGACGGCGGTACGGGCGGCACCCGGCTCGCGGTGATCCGTACTGGGCCCGGCAGCGCGATCGCCGTCGAGGCGCGGGGCTCCGCCGGGAACGACGGGGACACCTGCACCGAGGGGGTGCTCGTCTACCGGGTGCGCAACGAGGCGGCCTCGGGCGGCGGCCCGATCGAGGTCCTGGACGGCCATCCGCGCACCGAGGCGTGCTGGGACCGCTCGGTGTACCCGCCGCTGGCGGACGCGCCGCTGGAGGTGGGGGAGACGTACACCGTGCCGGGGGAGCGGATCACCATCGAGGTCGCGGACCGGACCCGGTCCGGGGCCTACACGGTGAAGATCACGACCTAGCGCCCGGAACGCTCGCGACACGAAGAAGGCCCCCCACTCGCGTGGGGGGCCTTCTTCCGTCTGTGCGCCGCCAGGGACTCGAACCCCGGACCCGCTGATTAAGAGTCAGCTGCTCTAACCAACTGAGCTAGCGGCGCTTGCTGACAGGGAAGACATTAGCAGGAGGATCCGCGGAACGAAAAATCGATATCCGCTGGTCCGCCCGGTGCGGCCGGAGCGGGCGTGCGGGCCGCCCGTACGAAGGCCCACAGCAGGGCGTCGGGCCCGGGGAGCCGGGGCTCGCGCGTCTCCGGGGCCACCACCCACCGGGAGGAGCCCGGCCCGGCGGCCAGCGGCGGCACGGTCACGGCGTCCCCGAGGCCGTGGCACAGCGGCGCCGGGGTGCTCCGGGAGCCGCCCCACTCCTCCCAGGCCAGCAGCGCGGGCAGCCGGTGGGCGGTACCGGGGGCGGCGAACAGCAGCATCCGGCCGCGGTGCACGGCGACGGGCCCGCAGCCGGGGCCCTGGGGGCGCAGCAGGTCCAGGATCCGGCGCCCGGGGACGAGCGGGACGTTGACGACGTCGAAGGCGACCCCGCACGGCAGCGTGGCCGGCAGTCCGGGCCGCGCCTGCCACAGCGCGAGGGTGCCGCGCGGGTGGGCGGACGCGGAGGCCAGCCAGGCGGCGCCCTGCGGGGTGACGTGCGTGCCGGGGGCGGTGCGCGGGGCCTCGGCGCGCGCGGGGAGGGCGGTGCGTCCGTGGGCCGTCGTCAGCGTCGTCATATGCCAGGTCTACCCGGCGTAGCGGGCCGAACCCCCGGAGTTACCGAAAACCCGGACACGGCGGCCCGGAGGGGCGTATCGTGCGCCCCGCATATGCCTGCTGCCGGTGGTACCGGGCCAGGGCCGGGCAGGTCCTACGTGAGGTCGGCCCGGCCGCGCTGGAGGGATTCGCCGAACTCGATCATCCGGCGGGCGTAGTCCTCGGTCCACTCCGCCTGCGCGGCGATCGCGTCGGGGGAGAGCCGGTCGAAGCGGCGCGGGTCCGCCAGCTGGGCCGCCGCCAGCGCCTGGAACTCCACGGCCCGCTCCTGCGCCGCCCGGAAGGCGAGCGTCAGCTCGGTCGCGCGGGCCAGCAGCTCGCGCGGGTCCTCGATGGACTCCAGGTCGAAGAAGTGCTCCGGATCCGCCGTGGCCTCGGCGGGTTCGAAGAGCAGCGGCGCCGGCCGCAGCCGCCGTCCGGTCCGCTCGGGCTCTGCCATGCCTGTCCTCCTGCTGCGCTGCGAAATCCTGCCGGGCCACCGTCCATTGTCCAACGGCGCGCAAGTGCGCATGCGCGGATGACCGCCCGTCAGGCCGGCATAGATGATGTGTCATCGAACTGGCTACAGTGGAAGCCATGACAGCCCCACCCGAGCCGCGCTGGCTCACCGAGGCCGAGCAGGACGCCTGGTATGCCTGGCGGCGGATGTTCCCGCTGGTCAACGCCGGGATCGCGCGGGATCTGACCCGGGACAGCGGACTCTCCGAGGCCGACTACGACGTGCTCTCCGTGCTCGGCTCCGCCGACGGCCACCGCACGCGCATCAGCACCCTGGCCGAACTGCTGCGCTGGTCCCGCAGCCGGGCCTCCCACCAGCTCAGCCGCATGGAACAGCGCGGCATCCTGCGCCGCGAGGAGGTCGAGGGCGACGGGCGCGGTGCCGAGGTGGTGCTGACCCCCGACGGCGTGAGCGCGATCACCGAAGCGGCCCCGCTGCACGTGGAGTCCGTACGCCGCCATCTCGTGGACGTCCTCACGCCCGAGCAGCTGCGCACCCTCGCCGAGGTCGGGGAAGCCCTCCGGGAAGGGCTCGGGGCGCCCCCGCGGGCGTAGGACCGCTCAGGGGCGCCAGGCCACCCGGTGCTCCGCCAGGTGCGCCAGCACCGAGTGGTTCGCCTCCCAGCCGTCCGGGAACTTCACCGTCACGCCCAGCTGCACCGGCTCCGTCGACGGATGGTCGTCCAGCAGCTCCGCGATACCCGCCCGCGCCACCACCACGCAGGCGTGCCGGTGCCGCGAGGCCAGCACGCACAGCCGGCCCGTCTCCAGATGGAAGGCCGTCGCGTCCGGCCGGCCCGACAGCGGATGCAGGACCACCGTCAGGTCGTACTCCCGTCCCTGGAGCCGGTTCGCGGTGTCCACCGTCACCCCCGCCACGCCGAGCCCGGCCAGCGCCGCGCGCACCGCCGCCGCCTGGTCGCGGTGCGCGGTGCCCACCGCGATCCGGTCGGCCGTCAGCGGGGCCGGGACGGAGGACCGCTCGTCGGAGGTCACCGCCCCGCGGTCCAGGGCCCGGCGCACCACCAGCGCCACCGCCGCCACCGCCTCCGGGTCCGTGCGCGGCGTGTGCCGCGCGGGCAGCTCCAGCAGGCCCCAGCCCGCCTCGGCCGCCTCGTCCAGCACCCGGTCCGGACCCGACCCGTCCGAGGCCACGCCGTACGACAGCCGCCGCTCGCCCGGCCCCGTACCGCTGCGGAACTGCGTGTACGGGTAGAACGCGCGGGAGACCAGCGGCGCGGCCGTCGCCGGGAGCCGCCAGGACACCGGCAGCCGGTGCTGCGGCAGCTGCGGATTGTGCGCCAGCAGCGTGCTCACCGCCGACGCCGAAGGGTCGTAGGACAGCCCCGCCCACTGCTCCGCGCCGACCACGCTGAACGGATCCAGCTGCCCCGGATCGCCCACGAACAGCGCCCGCTCGAACAGGCCCGCCACCGCGAGCAGCGCGTCCGAGCGCATCTGGTACGCCTCGTCCACGATCGCGTGCTGCCAGGGCTCCACATCCTTGACGTAGGCCCATTTCGCCGCCGTCGACAGCGTGATCGGCAGCTCGGCCAGATCCCCCGGCTTCGCCGACAGGGTCACCGAGGACAGCTCGCGCAGCGCCGGATCGTAGGCGTCCCCCTCGCTGCTGTGCAGCCGGCCGACCCGCAGCTCCGGATCCTTCTCGGCCAGCCGCAGCACCAGGTCGTCCACCTGCGCGTTCGTCTGCGCCACCACCATCAGCCGGCGGCCCGCCGCGGCCAGCTCGCGGGCCGCGCGCACCACCAGCGTGGACTTCCCGGCGCCCGGCGGGGAATCCACCACCACGCCCCGCTCCGTGCCGTGCAGGGTGTCGTGCAGGATCGCTGCGGTCGCCCGGGCGGCCGCGGCCCCCGGGTCGAAGGCGGCGGGTGCGATCACAGGATGTCCTCGTCGGTGACGGCGTCGGGCAGGTGGACGGCGCCCGCGGACCCGGGCGGGCCGCCGTGGGTCCAGGGCGTGGCCTCCGGATCCGGGAGCTTCGGGCCGCCGCGCGCGTCGTGCTCGAAGAGCGTCCAGCACAGCCGGTCGCCCTTCTCGGGAACCGAACCGGGCTCCGGGTCCCGGCCGCGCCCCATCTTGTCGAGGAGGCGCAGCACGACCTGGCCGTCCTCCTCGTAGCGGACGAACTGCGCGCTCTGCGGGCGGCCGTCCAGCGAGCGGAACACCTTCCCGCCGCCGCCGTCCGCGAGCTGCGGACTGTCCTCCGTCGCCACCGTGACCAGCGGGCGCGGACTGGGCCGCTTGGACTCCGTCCACTCCATCACCACCTCGGTGACCTCGCCCGCGAACGCCTCGCCCGCCAGCCGGCGGCCCGCCATCACCAGCGGATCGTCCAGCGCCTCCTGGGCGTCCAGCCGGACCTGCTCGGTCTCCCGCGTGGCCAGCTTCTGCGCCGCCGTCACCGCGTCGTCGCGGCGCGGCTGCGGGGGCTCGCCGGCCCGGACGCGGTCGCGGTGGCCGGTGTAGGACCAGCGGTCGCGCGTCCAGCGCTCCTCGGCGCGCTCGCCGGGGGGCAGCGCGCGGACCAGGTCGACGGCCTCCCAGGTGCTCCACCAGGTACGGGACATCTGCTCCACGACGAGGCGGCGCACGGCCTGCTCGGCGGCGCGCACGGCGTTGTCGTCCTGCGGGGCCTCCTCGCCCGCGTGGCCGGTGGCGAGGGCGGCGCGGGCGGCGTCGTAGCGGGCGATGGCCGGGGCCAGCAGCTTGTTGTCGAAGGCCGGATCGGTGGCCGGACCGGCCGGCGGGCACAGCAACTGGCCCGCCGCGTCCCGCTCCAGCTCCGCGCTCAGCGCCACCTCGGCGCCGGACCGGCCCTCGGGCGGGGCGATCCAGCCCAGCAGGGCGCCCAGGTGCTGGTCCTCCAGATTGCTCTGCCCGGTGGCCCAGTGCCGCGACAGCAGGTCCGTGGCCGCGAGCAGCATCGAGGAGCCGGGCACGCGCGAGCGCTCCGCCAGATGGGTGAACCAGCGGCCCAGCATCGGCACCCGCGAGGGCGCCGGGAACGGATTGTCCGGGTCCTCCTCGGCCGTCCGCCGGAACCGCATCGACCGCCCCAGCAGCCGTACGTACTCGATGCCCGCGCGGCTCGGCACGATCAGCTGCGGGGCGTCCACGCACAGCTCGGTCTCGACCTTGACCCGCTTGCCCGTCTCCGGATCGGTCTCGGTGCGCTCGGCGGGCTCGGTCTCGTCCGCGTACGCCTCGATATGGGCCAGCACGTCCACGGCCAGCTCCGCGAGGAAGGCCCAGCGCAGGTCGCGGTCGCGGGGCTGCGGTATGACGAAGACCCGCGGCGCGTGGCGGTCGGTGCCGACCAGCGCGCCCAGCGGAGCGCCGGCCTCACCGGCGGTGGTGAGCGGGACGAAGACCATCGGCTTCTCGCTCAGGTGGCGGTGCCGGACGGTGGCGAGGGGGCGGGCCTGCCCGGCGCGGACGGCTTCCAGCCGGGCCAGGGTGCTCAGCAGGGGCATGCGGGGCCCTCCGAGGGCTCGTACGGGGGCTCCGGGTGCGCGGCCTCGGGGTGCGCGGCCTCGGGGTGCGCGGGCTCCGGGTGCGCGGGCCGGGCGTGCGGCAGCCGGGCCGCGGCCTCTTCCAGGGCCTCGGCGCGCAGGCGGGCGGCGCGGTGCAGGGCCTCCGCGGTCGGATCCTCGGCGGGGCCGTCCCCGGCGGCCGCCGCGAGGGCGGCCTCGACGGTGGTCAGCCCGCCCAGCTCGCCGCGCACGGAGCGGCCCAGCGCGGTCACCCGGTCCGCGGCGCGGGCCCGCTCGCGGCAGTGGAAGGCCAGCTCGCAGGCGGCCAGGCACTCCGGCGCGTACGAGGCGTCCACCGCGGCCACGGCCTCGGCCAGCTCCTCGGCGGTGCGCTGCGGGTCGAAGCTGAGCCCGGCGGGGAGGGCGGCGGCCAGCTCCTCGACGCGGGTCAGCCGGTCGAGCTGCCGGCGGGTCACGGCGCGCTCGCGGCGGATGTCGACGGGGGCGGCGGCCGGCAGGTTGGAGAAGTCCTTCGGGCAGACCAGCAGCACGGTGTGCCCGACCTCGGCGCCGGCCAGCTTCTCGGCGGTGCGCTCCAGGGCCAGGACGTACACGGCGGCCTGGCGGGCGGCGGCGCCCACCTTCGCGGCGTCGGCCGCGCCGTCGATCATCGGGAAGGACTTGATCTCCACCACGGTCCAGCGGCCGTCCGGATGCACGACGACGGCGTCGGGCTCCAGATAGGCCGGGGAGCCGGCCACCTCCAGCGCCAGCATGGGATGGTCCAGCAGGGTCCAGGCGCCGTGCTCCCGCCCGGCGGCGGTGGCCTCGCGCAGCGCGAGCGCGGTCCGCGCGGCCCGGCCCTCGGGCCCGGCCGCGGTGAGATCCGGGACGCGGGCGCCGGTGGCGGGGGGCTCGGCGGAGGGATCGAGCCGGGCGTGCACGAGCCGCAGCAGCTCGGCGCCGCCGTCGGCCTTGACGCGGGCCTCGAAGGAGTTGCCGCGGACGATCGCGAACTGCGACTGGCCGAAGGCGGCGGGCGAACCGAGGGCGGTGGCCAGGGCGTTCTTGTCCACGCCGGCACCGTCGAGCAGGGCGCGTCTGCCGCAGCCGGGATTGGCGGCGAGCGCTGCGAGCGCCCGCGCGTCGAGCGGGCGGGGCGGCACGGCGGGACCGCGCAGACCGGCGAGCCGCTGGCGCAGCGTGGTCGGCTGCGCGGGGCTGCTGGGCGGGTAAGAGCTCACCCGCGGAAGTGTCCCATCCGCCACTGACAATCGTGGTCGGAGCGGGGAAAAGGGCGGGGGGTGGGGGGAGAGGCGGGGGCGTTCGCGGGGTGATGGATGATGGTCACACAAGAAAACCACCGCAAAACGCGCAATTGGCGCACCGCTGACGCACTGCTCACGCACTACTCATGCACTGATCGGGAGATTCGCATGGCCCCCCGCATCCTGCTGGCCCGCCACGGCCAGACGGCGTGGTCCAAACTCGGCAAGCACACGGGACGCACGGACGTGCCGCTGCTGGAGGAGGGCAGGCGGGGCGCGAAGCTCCTGGGCGAACGCCTGGCCCGCGAGCCGTGGCAGGGGCTGCCGGGCGTGGAGGTACGGACGAGCCCGCTGGTGCGCGCGAGCGAGAGCTGCGAGCTGGCGGGGTTCGGGGTGCGGGCGGAGCCGTGGGACGCGCTGCTGGAGTGGGACTACGGCGAGTACGAGGGCATGACCCCGGCCGAGATCCAGGCGATCCGGCCGGGCTGGCTGATCTGGCGCGACGGGGTCCCGGGCGGCGAGTCGGTGGCGGATGTCGCGGCCCGCGCGGACGAGGTGATCTCCTGGGCCCGCGCCTCGGAACACGACGTCCTGGTCTTCGCCCACGGCCACATCCTGCGCACGCTGGCCGCCCGCTGGCTGGGCTTCGACGCCGCTTTCGGCGCCCGAATCCGCCTGGACCCGACGTCACTGTCAACCCTGGGCTGGGCCTACGGCGCCCCAGCCCTGGAACGCTGGAACGACACGGGCCACTTGGACGGCTAGGCCCCAGCCCCTGCGGGGCGACGGATTCCGGCGGGGCCGAAGCCCGCCTCCGGGTCGGGGGCCCGGGGTGCGGGCAGCCCCTGCCGGCGGCGCGGAGGTCCCGGCGCCGGGCGGGCCCGAGCCCCTGGGGCGGGGGTCCGGGGTGCGGGCAGTCTCTGCCCGCGGCGCGGCAACTCCGGTGCAGGGCGGGACCACGCCCCCCCGGGCTGGCCCGAGCCCCCGGGGCCGGTTTGGGGTGCGGGGAGTCTCTGCCCGCGGCGCGGGAGTCCCGGAGCCGGGTGGCCCCGATCCCGGCGCGGGGGTGCTTCTCCCGCCGAGCGGAGCCCGGTCCCGGTGCGGGTTGCTTCGTCCGCTGGGCGGGGCCCGGTCCTGGTGCGGGGTTGCTTCGCCTGCTGGGCGGGATTGCTCATCCTGGCGGGCGGTTTGCGGTGCCGGGGTGGGGTATCTCCTCGGCTCGCGCGTGCGGCGGGGTTCGTCCTGTACGGGGTGGTTGCGCGCTCGTCCTGCGGGGACACCCCACCCCGTCCCCGCTGCGCGCAGTACGAGCCCGATCCCCGAAACAGCCCAAGCAGCCCGACCTCACCGTCCCGTACGAGCCGACTCCCCGAACAGCGCCAACCGGCCCGGCCCCACCACCCCACACGGGCCGACTTCCCGAACAGCGCCAACCGGCCCGGCCCCACCACCCCGTACGAGCCGACTCCGCAAGCAGCCCCATTCGGCGCGGCTCCGCCCTGCCCGTACGGGCCGACTCGGCGAACAGCCACCCAGCCTGGCCTTACCTGCCCACACGAGCTGACTCCGAGAACAGCCCAACTGGGCCAGCCCCACCCGCCCGCACTGGCTGACTCCGCGAACAATCAAACGGCTCGGCCCTACTCGCCCGTACGGACTGTTTCCTGAACAGGACAGTCGGCCCTGCCCCACGGCCCCGGATGAGCCGACCCGCGAACACCGCAGAACAACCCGGCTCCACCCGCCCGTACGGGCCGACTCCGCTATCGCCCTGACTGCCCCGGCCCCGTGCACGAACCCCGGCTCCGCCTGCCATACCGCCCCACCTCCCCGTACGAGCCGATTCCGCAGGCGGATGCCGCGAGCGACACGGCCTGGTCTTGCCCTGCCCGTACGGGCCGGTCCCGCGTGCCACACCCCGTACGGGCCGATGCCATAAGCGACGCTGCCCGGCTCGGTTCCGCCCGCTCGTACGGCCCACCTCCGTGAACAACAACGCCCGGCCCGGACTTACCCGTACGGGCATGGGTCGCGCACGCAGCCCCGTACGGGTCGGGTCCCGGTGATGGTGATGAGGCGTTCCCGTGCGGGGACAAGGTCGAGGGGGCGGAGCCGGGGCAGTGGGGTGGGGACACGCAGGAGGGTCCCCGCAGGACGAGCGCGCAACCCAGGCCGTACGGGACGAACCCCGCCGCACGCGCGAGCCGAGGAGACCTTCCGGAGGGGCACCGCCCCACCCACCCCCACCCGGCCGCGCCGAAACAAACCCGCGTACCGCACCACCCCGCACCCGAACCCAGGCCCCACCGCCCACAGGGCACCGCCCCGCACCGCACGACACCGCCAAGCCGCCCGCAGGGCACCCCGCACCGAGCCTCGGGCCCGCCAGGGCATCAGCCTGCGGAACGGCCCGCGCAGCGGAGCACCGCCCCGGCCGCCCGCAGGGCACCCCGCACCGGAGCCCGGGGCTCAGCCGCCCGCAGGGCACCCCGTGCGGAGCATCGGGCGCTCGCCCGCACGGCACCCCCCCGCCCCCGGGGCCCCCGCCCCCCGGCCTAGACCGCCGCGTGCCGGGTCAGGAACTTCGATACTCGCGGCGAGCGTTGGTGGGGGAGGAGGGAGTGGGCCGTTTCGGTCAGGGTCGTGCGGACGCGGGTGGAGCGGACCTCCGTCAGGAGGTCCAGGACGCGGGTGCCGGCCCACGCCGCCTCGTCGGGGGCGTTCGCCCGGGCCAGGTTCGCGGCCAGCTCCGCCGTGTACAGCGCCACGTTCCGCGCGAAGTGCGGGTCCTGGAGGTCCGCGGCGCGCCGTGCGTGCCGCGCGGCCCGGCCGTGCTCGCCGAGCGCCCCCCAGCACCGCGCCTCCAGCGACTCCCGCTCGGCCTCGCCGAAGAACGACATCCACTCGGGGTCGGCGTCAGCCGTCCCCCGCGAGAACTCCTGGTGCGCGCGCGTCAGCGCGCCCTCGCACGCCCGCCGGTCCCCCAGCCCCGCCCAGCCCCCCGCCTCCCGCAGCGCCAGCAGCGACAGCAGCCGCGGCGAGCCCAGCGAAGCCGCCGCCCGAAGACCCGCCTGCGCCGCCCGCACCGCCTCCCGCGGCCGCCCGCAGTCCCGCGCCAGGAAGGACATATTGCTGAAGGCGTGCGCCTCCAGATGCGCGTCCCGCGCCACCCGCGCCGTCGCCAGCGCCTCCGCGTAATGCGAGCGCGCGTCCTCGAAGCGGCCCGAGTCATGGGCCAGCCACCCCACCGAGACGGCCAGTTCTCCCGCCCCCGAGTGCAGCCGGTCGTCCGTGGACTGCCGCGCCGCCCCCGCGTCGAGCAACGCGTACGCGGTGCGCAACGGCTCCGCCGCCTGCCGGTAGAGCGCGTCCGCCCCGTGCCGGTCGTCGAGCAGGCGGATCCTGCGTACCGCGTCCTCGACGGCCGCGGCCTCGGTCTCGCCGGGCCGGGAGGGAAGCCGGCGGCCGTCGCCGAGCAGGGTGAGGCCGAGCGTCGCGGCCGCCACGGTCGCGGAGCCGCCCGCCATGAACGCGCGACGCAGCACGTCGCTCTCCTTGGCACTGGTAGGGGTAGGGGCAGGAAGGGGAAGGGCAGGGGCGCCGGGCGGCCGCTGCGCTCCGCGGCCGCGGACGGTCTCGCGGGGGGAGAAGCCCAGGTCGGCCAGGGTGCGGCCGGGGAACATATGGAGGAAGACCCGCTCGTAGGCGTAGTTCGGGCAGCGGATCTCGCCGGACTCCACCCGGCCGACGTAGCGCGCGTCGCAGGAAACCGTTTCTCCGATCTCCCGCGCCGCCCGCCGCACCTGCGCCGCGAACTCGGCCGGGGACTGCCGGCCGCGCAGCGTCCGGAAGCTGGAGTTGGGTGAGTGGGGGGACGCCGCCATGGACGTGACCTCTCTGGCAAGTGCTGGGGCCCAGCGCGCATGAAAGTACCGCCGCCGAGGGGCCGTTCACCCGACGTTTGGCTACAAAAGGGATATCTCACCTGCGATCCGCCATGAACTGCCATCCTTTGCGGCGTCTTGGCACCGAACCTGTTGACGCGCCCGTGCGTTGTACCCATGCGCAGACGGATCGAGGAGGGGTTCCCCTTGTTGGAGGCCGGCATGGAGACCACTGGAGCGAACACCGCGCCCGAGTTCGGTGCGGCCCCGGATCTGGACCTGGTGACCGTGCCCACGCGGCAGGGCCTGGAGGCGGTGGACATCATCCGCCGCGGGGCCAGCCGGACTTGCGGGGTCGGGCCCGTCCTGCACGACGGCTCGGGCGACACCCTCGGCTTCCTCGTCCCCTCCGGCACCGCCGACGCCTGGGACCTCCCGGGCAGCGCCTGCACGCAGACCGACGGCCGGGGCATGCGCTTCGGCGACGCGGTCTCGCCCGCCGCCGGGCCCACCGACTGGCTGCTGCCGCCGGAGGCCGTCGGTCCGGTCACCGACCCCGAGGTGCTGCGGGCGGCGCTCGGCGAGGCGGCCCGGCTGATCGAGGCCGCGGACAACTGCCGCTGAGCCCTCCGGTCCGCCCGCCCCGCACAATGGGGTGGTGGCGGGTAAGGACAGGAACAGAGGCAGGCAGCGCGGCGGCGCGGAGACGGTCGTCGGGCAGGTGGGCGGCGGCCGGGCGGAGCTGGAGCCGGACCGCGAGCGTTCGCGCGCCTGGACCCTGCTGATCGACGGCGCCCCGCAGTCCCATGTGGACCTCGACGACCCCGGCCACCTGGACTTCTCCTACCAGCGGCGGATCGGCCACCTCATCGACCTCGTCGCCCCCGCCCGCCAGCCGCTGAACGTGGTCCACCTCGGCGGCGGCGCCCTCACCCTGGCCCGCTACACCGCCGCCTCCCGCCCGCGCTCCACCCAGCAGGTGGTGGAGATCGACGCCGCGCTGGTGGCCTTCGTACGGGAACACCTGCCGCTGGACCCGCAGGCGCGGGTCCGGGTCCGCGCGGTGGACGCCCGGGCCGGGCTGGCCAAGGTGCCGGACGGCTGGGCGGACCTGGTGATCGCGGACGTGTTCAGCGGCGCGCGGACCCCGGCGCACCTGACGAGCGCCGAGTTCCTGGACGACGTACGCCGGGCCCTGTCGCCCACCGGCTGGTACGTGGCCAACCTCGCGGACGGCCCGCCCCTGGCCCACCTGCGCGGCCAGATCGCGACGGCGGCCACCCGCTTCACCGAGCTGGCGCTCGCGGCGGACCCGGTGGTGTGGCGGGGGAAGCGTTTCGGCAACGCCGTCCTGGTGGCCGCCGACCGCCCCCTCCCCGTGGCGGAGTTCACCCGCCGCGTCGCGACGGACCCCCACCCGGGCCGCGTGGAACACGGCCGCGCCCTCACCGCCTTCACCGGCGGCACCCCTCCGGTCTCGGACGCCTCAGCGGTAGCCTCCCCCCAGCCCCCACCGTCGGCCTTCCGGTGAAAAACCGGCCGTACGGCGAGCGGGCGGGCACTTTCTCCGGCGTGACTTGCCCGCGGGTGACAAAGATCTTGCAGATCCCTCCCGTTGAGCCGCTGAGCTGCGTAGCCTGATCGTTCCTGGGAGGCCGCCCGGTGCCGGGCAGCCCCATCGCGCAGCGTCCGGAAGACGGCAGAGCCATGTCTGATTTCGCCACCCCCTCCGAGCCCGACCCGAACACGCCCGGTACCGCCGGTGCGGACTACACCCGGCGGCTCGCCCGCCTGGAGCAGTCGGGCATCAAGCGGCTCGTGCCCGCACAGGCCCCCTACCGGTGGAACCTGCGGCGGCTGAGGCTCGGCCGGGTGCTCGACATCGGCTGCGGGCTGGGGCGCAACCTGGCCCACTGCGGCCCGGACAGCGTCGGCGTGGACCACAACCCGCACTCGGTGCGGACCTGCCGGGAACGCGGCCTGAACGCCTACGTCCCCGACGAGCTGGCCGAGGCGCCGGACTGCGGGCCCGGCTCCTTCGACAGCCTGCTCGTCGCGCACGTGCTGGAGCACGTGGACGAGGAGACCGGGGAGAACCTGCTGGAGCAGTACCTTCCGCTGGTCAGGCCCGGCGGCTCGGTGGTCATGATCACCCCGCAGGAGGTCGGCTTCCGCTCCGACGCCACCCACATCCGCTGGGTCGGCTTCGAGGAGCTGCGCGACCACGCCGGGCGGGCGGGGATAGCGGTCCGGCGGACCTACTCCTTCCCCTTCCCCCGCAGCGCGGGCCGGGTCTTCCCGTACAACGAGTTCGTGCTGGTCGGGACCGTCCCGGCCTGATCAGGGATCGACGGTCTCGACCATCGGGGGGTGGTCGTGCCAGGTGCAGAAGACCGAGACCTCGCGGCCGTCGCGGGTGAAGGTGACCCGGATCCAGTAGTCCAGCTTCCACACCTGCATGCGCCAGCCGGCCGCCGGGGTCGCGGAGACCAGTTCGGCCGAGGACGTGCCGAGGGAGAAGACCACCCGGCCGCCGGAGACCGGGTACGCCTGCACCTTGCCCGCGTCCTGCCCGCTCGCGCCCTGCTGCGCGCCGCGCGGTGAGGCGGAGGGCTTCGGCGAGGGCTTCTCCGGGGTCGGTGACGGCGACTGCGA
Source organism: Streptomyces sp. NPDC047014 (assembly GCF_040644195.1). Taxonomy (NCBI): domain Bacteria; kingdom Bacillati; phylum Actinomycetota; class Actinomycetes; order Kitasatosporales; family Streptomycetaceae; genus Streptomyces; species Streptomyces sp. NPDC047014. The sequence continues at coordinate 29,906 of NZ_JBEYVX010000027.1, forward strand.
GGGCGACGGGGACGCGGACACCGGTGCGGAGGCCGACGGGGACGGCGACTGCGACGGTTGGGCGCTGCGCGTCGAGGAGGACAGCGGCTGCGTGGCCAGCGGCACCGCGAGCGGAGGATCGTAGGCCGTGCCCGACATGACGGTGTGCACGCCCCACCAGGACAGCGTCACCGCCGCCCCGGTCGCCAGCGTCCAGGCCATGGCATGAACAATTCCTCTGTGCATCACGGCACATACTGCACCACCCGTCACAAGAGTGGCCCGACACCCCGTGAGGTCCCCCGGATGGACTACGGTGCCGCCCATGGCAAGTGTGCTCGTGGTCGAGGACGACCAGTTCGTACGATCCGCCCTCATCCGGCACCTGACCGAGGCGTCGCACACCGTGCGCAGCGTCGGCACGGCCCTGGAGGCCCTGCGCGAGGTCGCGCACCACCGCTTCGACGTGGTGATCCTCGACCTCGGTCTGCCCGACCTGGACGGCTCCGAGGCGCTCAAGATGCTGCGCGGGATCACCGACGTACCCGTGATCATCGCCACCGCCCGCGACGACGAGGCGGAGATCGTCCGGCTGCTCAACGACGGCGCCGACGACTACCTGACCAAGCCCTTCTCCGTCGAGCACCTCTCCGCCCGGATGGCCGCCGTACTGCGCCGCTCCCGCGCCGCCGCCGGGGCCGAGCCGCCCTCGCGCGTGCTGCGGGTCGGCGGGCTCGCCATAGACCCGCTGCGCCGGCAGGCCGAGCTGGACGGGGCGGTACTGGACCTCACCCGCCGGGAGTTCGACCTGCTGGCCTTCCTCGCGGGGCGGCCCGGCGTGGTCGTGGCACGGCGCGAACTGCTCGCCGAGGTGTGGCAGCAGTCGTACGGCGACGACCAGACCATCGACGTGCACCTGTCCTGGCTGCGGCGCAAGCTCGGCGAGACGGCGGCCCGGCCGCGCTACCTGCACACGCTGCGCGGGGTCGGCGTGAAGCTGGAGCCACCGCAGTGAGCGGAGCCGCAGCGGTGAGGGGACGGCAGCGGTGAGGGGGCGGCGGCCGTGAGATGGGCCCTGGTCAAGGTGTGCCTCGCGGTCACGGCCATGGTGGTCGTGGCCTTCGCCGTACCGCTCGGGCTCGTCGTCCAGGAGATGGCCAGCGACCGGGCCTTCTCCAACGCCGAACGGCAGGCCGCCACCATCGGGCCGACGCTGTCCATCACCACCGACCCCGTCCAGCTGCGCAAGGCCGTCGAGTCCACGCAGATGGGCGCCGCCCGGCGGATGGCCGTGCACGTGCCCGCGATCGGGGACAGCCCGCCGGTGGGCATCGGCCAGGGCCGCGCCGGGGAGCGGGCCGTCGCGGAGACCCGGCGCATGGGGCGGGCGACCACCGCCAAGGTGGCCGGCGGGGGCTCGGCGCTGCTCCAGCCGACCGCGCTCGGCTCCGGGGACATCGCCGTGGTGGAGATCTTCGTACCGGAGAGCGAGGTCAGCAACGGCGTCGCGACGGCCTGGCTGGTCCTCGCGGGCGTCGGGCTCGCGCTGATCGTGGGCTCGGTGGCGGTCGCGGACCGGCTCGGCGCCCGCCTGGTCCGCCCGGCCGAACGGCTCGCGGACGCCGCCCACCAGCTGGGCGAGGGCAAGCTCGGGGCGCGGGTGCCGGAGGCGGGGCCGAAGGAACTGCGCTCGGCGGCCGTGGCGTTCAACGCGATGGCCGACCAGGTCGTCGAACTCCTCGCCAACGAAAGGGAACTCGCCGCCGACCTCTCGCACCGGCTGCGCACCCCGCTCACGGTGCTGCGGCTCAACACGGCCTCGCTCGGGGACGGCCCGGCCGCCGAGCAGACCCGGGCGGCGGTGGAGCAGCTGGAGCGCGAGGTCGACACGATCATCCGGACGGCCCGCGAGCAGCGCCCGGCCACCGGCCTGACCGGGGCGGGCGCGGGCTGCGACGCCTCCGAGGTGATCCGCGACCGGATGGACTTCTGGTCGGCGCTGGCGGAGGACGAGGGCCGCGAGGTGCGGCTCGCGGGGGTGGACCGTACGGTACGGATCCCCGTGGCGCGGCCCGAACTGGCCGCCGCGCTCGACGCCATGCTCGGCAACGTCTTCCGGCACACCCCGGAGGGCACCCCCTTCGCGGTGGACGTCCACGACGCGGGCGACGCGGTCATCGTGCTGGTCTCCGACGCGGGCCCCGGCATCTCCGACCCGGACGCGGCCCTGCGCCGGGGCAACGACGGCGGGCGGGACGGCTCGACGGGGCTCGGCCTGGACATCGTGCGCCGGGTCGCGGAGTCGACGGGCGGCGACGTCCGGCTGGGGCGCTCGGTGCTCGGCGGGACCGAGGTCCGGGTGTGGATCGGCCTGGACGGCCGCAGCCTGGGCGGTCCGGGCGCGGGCCGGCAGGGACGCGGGCGGCGCGGCAACCGACGTACCCGGGGGCGCGCCTAGCAGGCATGATGCGCCCGTCTCGGTACGGTCCGCCGCATGGACACCCTGATCTTCGGCGGGCTCCTCGCCACGCTGGTCGCCCTGTACCGGGACTCGTCCCGGCTGGTCGTGCTCGGAGCGTGGTGGGCGGTGCTGATCGCCGTACTCCTGCTGACGGCGCACCACGTCACGGGCGGTCTCGCCCAGACGCTGAGCCACTGACCGTGGCCACGATCGACAGCCTCGTCGAGGACGCCCCGCCGGAGGGCGCCGTACTGCTGGGCAAGGTCCAGTACTGGTTCGCCTGCCTGTTCGCCGCCGGGTGGGCGGCGGTCGTCTGCGCCGGCCTGTACCGGCAGCTCGCGGACTGGGAGCACCCGTGTCCGCTGTGCCTGGTGCAGCGCATGTGCATGCTGCTGGCGGCGCTGGGGGCGGCGTACGTCATCCGGACCGCGCTGTGGAACGGCACGGTGTCCGGGCGGGACTACATGACGGGCTGGGGCCTGTCGCTGGTCGCGGCGACGGCGGGCACGTTCGCGGCGTGGCGGGAGGGCGCGGGGCAGGTGCTGCCGGGGGCGGGGGTGAAGGGGGGCGGTGGCGCGGGCGAGGTGTTCGGGCTGCAGCCGTACCTGTGGGCGGGGATCCTCTTCCAGCTCTCGGTGCTCGCCGTCGGTGTCGCCCTGGCCTTCGCGTACGGGACGGCGGACCGCAGCGTTCCGGCGGACTGGCCGGGGCCGCTGCGGGCGGTGGGCGTGGGGGCGCTGTGGTTCCTGGGGCTCGTGATCGCGGTGAGCCTGGTGGCCGCCTTCTTGGAGGAGGGCTTCCACTGGTTCCTGCCGGACGCCCCGGCCCGGTACCGGTTCTTCGACGACGTGGGCGCCCTGAACTGACCGTCGGCTAGTCGGCTAGTCGGAGTGCCCGCTTGCCCGCTTGCCCGCTGAAAGGATTTCCGCATGCGCTACGCAGTCCTCGGCACCGGGATCGTCGGGCGGACGCTGGCCGCCCGGCTGGACGGGCTCGGCCATCCGGTGGTCATCGGGACCAGGTCGCCGGAGGCCACCCTCGGGCGGGCGGAGTACGCGGAGTGGCAGGAGGTCCACCCCCGGGTGGGCCTGGCCGGCTTCGCGGAGGCGGCCCGGGAGGGCGGGACGCTGGTCAACGCCACCGGCGGGCGCAGCGGGCTCGCGGCCCTGTCGGCGGCGGAGCCGGCGGACCTGGACGGCAAGGTCCTGCTCGACGTCGCGAACCCGCTGGACTTCGCGGGCGGCTTCCCGCCGCTGCTGGACCCGGTGAACGACGACAGCCTGGGTGAACTGCTCCAGCGCACGTTCCCGCGGCTGCGGGTGGTCAAGACCCTGAACACGATGAACTGCCGGATCATGGTCGACCCGACCCTGGTCCCGGGCCCCCACCACGTCTTCCTCTCGGGCGAGGACGCGGACGCGAAGCGGTCGGCCCGCACCCTCCTCCACGCCTTCGGCTGGGAGGACCCGAACATCCTGGACCTGGGCGGCATCGAAACCTCCCGCGGCACAGAAATGCTCCTCCCGGCTTGGCTCCGCCTGATGACCACCCTGGGCCACACGGACTTCAACTTCCACATCCAGGGGGCGTGAGGGCACGGAAGGCCCCGCCGGAGTTCGCCCGGCGGGGCCTTCGCATGTTCTATGACACGGATTCTCTCCGGCGGGTCAAGGATTCACCGCTGATTCTCTGTAAGAAATGCTGGCGCATCGGACCAAGAGAAGCAATCACTTCGACTCCTCGGGGGAATCCACTCCGCGGAGGAAACTCACCTTGCTGAGCGCCAGGGCGTAGGCCCCGCCCAGGATGAATGTCGCCGCGTATTGCGCCCAGGTGTGGTCCTGGAGGGCCCGGTTGGTGACGACGAGAACGACAACCCAAGCGAGGGTGAAGGCAATCTTGGCCATGATGTTCCTGCCTTGGGCGAGAGACGAGAGGCAGCCAGTGGCCCCGGTGGCAACGGTCTTCGCGTCTCGGGTGCAGGTGAATGTACCCACCAACGATGTTCAGGGGAATCGTGCTTGAGGAAATTCTGAGCTTGATCTGCTGTGCCCTCGGAGGGATTGGGCGGTAAATTCTGGCCAGTTCGGTTGCATTCAGCCGCATGATTTTCGGCCGCGCCTGGCGGTCGATTGGGCCCGGCGGCGGTACGGGGCCCGAGCGGTGGTCAGTCGGTTTCGCCTGAGGCGAGGCGGTGGGCCTGGGTGCGGCCGGCTTCGGCCGTGCGGTGGAGGTAGTCGGCGATGACGGCCAGTTCGGCGTCGGAGTAGCGCTCCAGTACGGCGCCGAAGGCGCGGCCGGGGGTGTCCCAGGCGGCGCCGATCCGGCGGCGGGCCTCGGGGGAGAGGGAGACCAGGGCGCGGCGGCGGTCGTGGGGGTCGGTGCGGCGCTCGACGATGCCCGCCTTGACCAGGCGGTCCACGAGGCGGGTCGCGGAGCCGGAGGTCAGGCCGGTGAGGCGGGCGATGTCGCCGGTGCTGACGGGGCCGGACTCGCGGTCCAGGAGGGCCACGCACTGCATGTCGGTGGGGTGCAGGCCGACGTGGTCGGCGAGTGCCTGGTGGAAGAGGGAGTAGTCGGCGTGGTGTCGCTGGCTCTCGGTGACGATGCGCACGAGCAGTTCGGCGCGGCTCCACTCATCACCCGTACGAGGGGCATCTGTTGACATCGGCTGCTCCCGGCTTCAAATTTGTATGTGTGACGCAGATGATGCGCGATACAGAATCTGTATCGCGTAGTCATCCTAGCGTCCGCCGTGTCGCCAACAGCCTGGAACTGGAATGGGAAGAGGAGTAGTAGTCATGTCGCATCTCGTCACCGCTGCCGCCGCCGCTGTCACCGGTGCTGCCGTCACCCGCACCGCCTTGGCGCGCCGCCCCGGGCCCTTCGGGCAGGGGCCCGGGAGCGCGTCGCCGCCGGCCTTACCGGCCGGGCGGGCGCGCCCCCGGGCGCGGGGCTCAGAAGGCTCCCCTCCGGGCCAGCCGCGCGTACCAGTGCGCGCTGGCGCGCGGGGTCCGTGCCTGGGTCTCGTAGTCCACGTGCACGATCCCGAAGCGCTTGCTGTATCCGTACGCCCACTCGAAGTTGTCCAGCAGCGACCACAGGAAGTAGCCCTTCACGGGCGCGCCGTCCGCCAGCGCCTGGTGCACGACGGCCAGGTGCGACTCCAGGTAGGCGATGCGCTGCGGGTCCTCGATGTCGGGGGCGTAGGCCGCACCGTTCTCGGTGACCAGCAGCGGCAGCCCGGGCGCCTCGCGGGTGAAGCGCATCAGCAGGTCGTACAGCCCGCTCGGGTCGACCGCCCACCCCATGTCCGTGCGGTCGCCCGGCGGCTGGTGGAAGGCCACCGTGTCCGCGGCGGGCCAGGGGGAGTGCTCGGCCGCGCCATGGCCGTCGGCCCGCGGACCGTTCCGGTCCGGCGCCGCCGACACCAGCGCGGGGGTGTAGTAGTTCACGCCGAGGAAGTCCAGCGGCTGGTGGATCAGTGCCTCGTCCCCGGGGCGGACGAAGGCCCAGTCCGTTACCGAGGCGGTGTCCTCGAACAGGTCCTTCGGGTAGGCGCCGTGCAGCAGCGGCCCGGTGAAGATCCGGTTTGCGAGCGCGTCGATACGGCGCGCCGCGTCCCGGTCGGCCGCCGAGTCGGTCAGCGGCCGGACCGCGCTCGGGTTGAGGGCGATGCCGACCTGGGCCCCGGCCGGCAGGGCGGCCGCGGCCAGCCCGTGCGCGAGGTTCAGGTGGTGCGCCGCCCGCAGCGAATCGGCCGGGGAGGTGCGGCCCGGGGCGTGGACCCCGGAGGCGTAGCCGAGGAAGGCGCTGCACCAGGGCTCGTTCAGGGTGGTCCACAGGTTCACCCGGTCCGCCAGCACCTCCGCGACCCGCGTGGTGTACTCGGCGAAGGCGTGCGCGGTCTCCCGCTCGGCCCAGCCCCCCGCGTCCTCCAGATCCTGCGGCAGATCCCAGTGGTAGAGCGTCACGCAGGGCCGGATCCCGTGCGCCAGCAGCTCGTCGACGAGCGCGTCGTAGAAGCCGATCCCGCCTGCGAGCACACGCGGCCAGGAGACCGAGAACCGATAGGACTTCAAGCCCAGTTCGGCCATCAGCCGGACGTCCTCCCGCCACAGTCGGTGGTGGTCGACCGCCACATCACCGGTGTGCCCGCCGAACACCTTCCCCGGCGTCCGGCAGAAGGTGTCCCAGATGCACGGCCCGCGCCGGTCGGCCGCGCCCTCGATCTGGAAGGCCGCCGTGGCCGTCCCCCACAAGAACCCCTCGGGGAAGCGCAGTTCCCCCTTGTCGTCCGTGGCTTTCACCGTCATCCCTTCACCGCTCCCTGCATGATGCCGCCGACGATCTGGCGGCCGAAGACGAGGAACACCAGAAGCAGCGGGAGCGTGCCGAGCAGCGCACCCGCCATGATCACCGACTGGTCGGGGATATATCCCCGGCCCAGCCCGGTCAGGGCCACCTGCACCGTCGGGCTGCCGTTCTGGGTCAGCGCGACGATCGGCCAGAAGAAGTCGTTCCAGGCCATGACGAAGGTCAGCATCCCCAGCACCGCCATGGCCGGCCGGGCCGCTGGGAACACCACGTGCCACAGGACCCGCAGGGAGCTCGCCCCGTCGGTGCGGGCCGCCTCCACCAGCTCCATCGGCAGCGCGTGCACCAGGTACTGGCGCATGAAGAACACCCCGAAGGCGCACACCAGCGACGGCAGCACCACCGCCTGGAGCCGGTCGGTCCAGGACAGCTCCGCGATCAGCATGTACAGCGGCACCACGCTGAGCTGCGGCGGGATCAGCATCGTCCCCACCACCAGCGACATCAGCATCCGCCGCCCCCGGAAGCGGAGTTTGGCGAAGGCGAAGCCCGCCAGGGTGGAGAAGAGCACCGTCCCCGCCGTGACCGTGCCTGCCACGATCACCGTGTTCAGCAGGGCCGTCCCCATATGGGCGTCGGTCCAGGCGGTCTGGAGGTTGCGCCCCAGGTTCCCGCCGAACCAGAAGGGCGGCGGGGTCTGGGCCAGCCGGGTCGTGGTCCGGGAGGCGGCGATCGCCGTCCACACCAGGGGGAAGAGCGAGCCGGCCGTGAAGAGGGCGAGCACCACATAGGTGAGCGCGCCCGGGCGCAGAGACTTCATGCGGAGTCCTTCCGTCCGCGCAGCAGCCGCGCCACCCCGGCGATCAGCAGCAGGATCAGGAACATCGCCCACGCGATCGCCGAGGCCCGCCCGAGGTGCAGGTTCACCCAGCCCTGCTCGTACAGGTACAGGCCGAGCGTCTGGAACTGGTGGTCCGAACCGCCCGTCGCGCCCGCGCCGCCGTTGAACAGCAGCGGCTCCCCGAAGAGCTGGGTGGCCCCGATCGTCGACACGACACAGGTGAAAAGGATCGTCGGACGCAGAGAGGGAACGGTCACATGGAAGAACTGCTGCCAGCGGGAGGCGCCGTCCAGCGCTGCCGACTCGTACAGCTCGCCCGGAACGGCCTGCATGGCCGCCAGGTAGATCAGCGCGTTGTAGCCGGTCCACCGCCAGATCACGATGGTGGAGACCGCCAGCTGGGAGGCGAAGGTGCCGTTCTGCCAGTCGACGGCGTCCAGGCCGACCGTCGACAGGGCCCAGTTGATCATCCCGTAGTCCCGCCCGAAGAGCAGGACGAAGACGAGCGTGGCCGCGGCCACCGAGGTGGCATAGGGGGTGAGCACCGCGACCCGGAAGAAGGCCGAGCCGCGCAGCCGGTAGTTGAGCAGATGGGCCAGGCCCAGCGCGATCGCCAGCTGCGGCACCGTCGACAGCAGCCCGATGGTGACGGTGTTGCGCAGCGCGTTCCAGAAGAACTCGTCGCTCCACAGCCGGGTGAAGTTCCGCAGCCCCACCCAGGTCATGGCGTCGGGATCGGTCAGCTCCACCTGGTGGAGGGCAGCCCAGCCCGTGTACAGCAGCGGGAAGAGCCCGAAGGCGGCGAAGAAGAGGAAGAAGGGGGCCACGAAGGCGTAGGGGGACCAGCGCAGGTCCCAGCGGTAGCGGCGCGAGCGCCACACCTGGCTCCGCCGGTCCCGGCCGCCCCCCTCCGCGGCGGGCCGCCGCCGGCCCGCCGCGGAGGGGGACAGTACAGCCGTCTTGTCCGTCACCGGCGTCTCACTGGTCCAGGGCGTTGTCGATGGCCTTCACCGCTGCCTCCCAGCCCTCCTGCGGGCTGCGGCCCTTCTGGTCCACCTGGAGCATCCCGATGTCCGCCAGGTTCTGCGCGATCACCAGGTCCTTGGGCCCGACCACCGTGACCGGTACGCCCTCGGCGGCCTTGGAGAAGATCGAGCCGATCGGGGCGCCGCCGAAGTAGGCGTGCTGGGCGCCCGACACCGAGGGCAGCGTGTAGGCGGCGCTCGCGCTCGGGAAGCTGCCCCGCTTCTCGAAGAGCTTCGCCTGCTGCGCGGGGGCCGTCAGCCAGGCCGCCAGCTTGGCCGCCTCCTCGGCGTGCTTGCCCGCCTTGGGGACCACCAGGAAGGAGCCGCCCCAGTTGCTGGGCCGGGGCGCCTGCGCCACGTCCCACTTGTCCTTGCCCGCCGGGCCGGCCTTGTCCTGGATGTAGCCGAGCATCCAGGCCGGGCAGGAGAGGGTGGCGAAGGAGCCGTTCGCGAAGCCCTGGTCCCAGGCGGGGGTGAACTGCTGGAGCTTGGCGCTCAGGCCCTCGGTGGCGAAGGAGGCGGCGAGGTCGAAGGCCCCGCGCACCGCCGGGTTCGTCTTGTAGACGACCTTGCCCTGGTCGTCGTAGAACCGCTGGGCGCTGCTTCCGGTCACCGCCGCCATGACACCCGAGGCGGAGTCGACGAAGGCTTTGCCCTCACCGGCCTTCGCCTTGTACGCCTTGCCCGTTTCGAGGTACTTGGTCCAGTCGCCCGCCCACAGCGCTCCGACGGCCTCGCGGTCGCCGGGCAGTCCGGCGGCCTCGAAGAGGTCCTTGCGGTAGCAGATGCCCTGCGGGCCTATGTCGGTGCCGAGGCCGACGGTGGCCCCGCCCTTGGCCGCGGGGGCGGTGCCCTGGGCCCACTTCCACGGCAGGTAGGCGGACTTGTCCACGCCGGGGGCCTTGCCGAGGTCGACGAGCTTGTCGGCCTGGGTGGCGGTGATCTCGGCGATGTTGTTGACCTCGACGGCCTGGATGTCGGCGAGTCCGCTGCCGGTGCCGAGGTGGGTGAGGAGCTGGGGGTAGTAGTTCTCGTTCCGCTCGATGGAGGTCTGCTCGATGCGGATGCCGGGGTTCTGGGCCATGTAGTCGTCGTAGAGTCCGGCCTCCTGGAGTCCGAAGGCGCCGAAGACCCCGACGGTCAGGGTCAGCTTGGCCTTGTCGCCGGAGGGGCTGCCGCTGGCGTTGGCGCCGCCGCCCTCCTCCGGGTCCTGGGCGCAGCCGGAGAGCAGCAGGGAGGCCACCCCCACCGCCGTCGCCGCGGTGACGAGGGCTCTTCGGGAACGGGCTCGGGCTCGGACTCGCATGGGCTTCCTCCCTGAAGGACGAAACGTGCCGGGTGTCGTGTGACACAGTGTGGGAGCGCTCCCACAGTCGTCAAGAGGTAGATTCACAACCGGGAGGAAGCCATGAACGGGCATGGGCGCAGTGGGGGACGGCCGACCCTGGAGGAGGTCGCGGCGCACGCCGGGGTCGGGCGCGGCACGGTCTCCCGGGTGATCAACGGATCCTCCAAGGTCAGCGAGCGGACCCGGGTCGCGGTGGAGGCGGCCGTGGCCGAGCTCGGCTATGTCCCGAACCGCGCCGCGCGCGCCCTCGCGGCCAACCGCACCGACGCCATCGCCCTCGTGATCCCCGAGCCCGAGGCCCGCTTCTTCGCCGAGCCGTACTTCTCCGCCGTGGTCAGCGGGGTCGGCGCCGCCCTCGCCGAAACCGACGTACAGCTCGTCCTCACCCTCGCCGGCAGCGACCGCGAGCGCCGCCGCCTCGCGCAGTACCTCTCCGGGCACCGCGTCGACGGGGTGCTGCTCGTCTCCGTCCACGCCGACGACCCGCTCCCCGAACTGCTGGCCGAGCTGGGCATCCCCACCGTGATCAGCGGCCGCCGCTCGGCCGCCGAGACGCTGCCCTGCGTGGACTCCGACAACCTCGCGGGCGCCGCCGACGCCGTACGCCACCTCCTCGCGCGGGGCCGCCGTACGATCGCCACGATCACCGGCCCGCTGGACGTGTACGGGGCCCAGTGCCGCCTCGACGGCTACCGCCAGGCCCTCGCCGCCGCGGGCCGCCCGGTGGACGGGGACCTGGTCGCCGTCGGCGACTTCACCGAGGAGGGCGGACGCCGCGCCATGCGCGCGCTCCTGGCACGCCGCCCCGCGCTCGACGCCGTCTTCGCCGCCTCGGACGTGATGGCGGCGGGCGCCCGCCAGGAGCTGCGCGCGGCCGGGCGCAGCATCCCGCAGGACGTGGCGCTGGTCGGCTTCGACGACTCGGTGGTGGCCCGGCACATGGACCCGCCGCTGACCAGCGTCCGGCAGCCGATCGAGGAGATGGGCCGCACGATGGCGCGCATGCTGCTGGAGCACGTCTACGGAGGCCAGGCGGCCGGGAGCGCGGGCACGGACACGGCTCGCGAAGGGTCCGCCGTCGTCCTGCCGAACCGGCTGGTGGTCCGCGAGTCCTCCTGAGCCCGCCCGCCGCCCACCCGCCCCGGCCACGGCCCCAGGACACGCAGAAGGCCCCGGTCCGCTTCCGCGAACCGGGGCCTTCCCGCAGGGTGAGTGACGGGACTTGAACCCGCGGCCACCTGGACCACAACCAGGTGCTCTACCAACTGAGCTACACCCACCATGTCCGGTCGAAACCGACCGGCCGAAGAAAAGGGTACAGGGTCCGGGAGGGTGCTCGCTCCACCCTTTCCCCGCACCCCCCTCCGGAGGGCTCCGGCCGAGGCCGGAGGGCTGCTAGGCGCCCGGCGTCGTGAGCCTGGCGGCGATGGTGCGGGCGGTGTCCGAGTCAGGGCCGGGCTGCGGCACGAAGACCGCGTCCCGGTAGTAGCGCAGCTCCGTGATGGAGTCCTTGATGTCCGCCAGCGCCCGGTGGTTGCCGTTCTTCGGGGGGCTGTTGAAGTACGCCCGCGGGTACCAGCGGCGGGCCAGCTCCTTCACCGAGGACACGTCCACGATCCGGTAGTGCAGGTAGCTCTCCAGCGCGGCCATGTCGCGCAGCAGGAAGCCGCGGTCGGTGCCGACCGAGTTCCCGCAGAGCGGCGCCTTGCGGGGCTCCTTCACATGCTCCCGCACATAGGCCAGCACCTGCGCCTCGGCGTCGGCGAGGGTGGTGCCGCCGGCCAGCTCGTCGAGGAGCCCCGAGGAGGTGTGCATCTCGCGGACCACGTCGGGCATGGTCTCCAGCGCGTGGTCCGGCGGGCGGATCACGATGTCCACGCCCTCGCCGAGCACGTTGAGTTCCGAGTCGGTGACCAGTGCGGCCACCTCGATAAGTGCGTCGTCCGTCAACGAGAGCCCGGTCATCTCGCAGTCGATCCACACCATGCGATCGTTCATGTGTCCCACCTTATGCGGTTGCCCGGCAGCGGGACCGCATATGCGGAAGGTCCCCACCGGCGGTGAGCCGATGGGGACCTCCTCGTCCGTACCCGCGAGCGGGCCGTACCCGTGAGCGAGCCGTGTCCGGCCCGCGACGGGGTTACGCGTGTTCGCGCAGGACCCGGCCCGGGGCGTACAGCTCCGTCACCGTCGGGCCCGACGCCGCCAGCGCCGCCGCCGCCCGGTGGGGCTGCGGGGTGCGCTGGTGCGGGACCGGCCCGCCCGAGAGCTCCGAGACCTGGGCCACATCCGTCTGCGGACGGCGCGCCCGGTAGGCGGAGCGGTAGGCGGCCGGGGAGGACCCCAGCTGCCGCCGGAAGTGCCCGCGCAGGGCGACCGGCGAGCGGAAGCCGCAGCGTCCGGCGACCTCGTCGACCGAGTAGTCGGAGGTCTCCAGCAGCCGCTGTGCCTGGAGCACCCGCTGGGTGATCAGCCACTGGAGCGGCGCGCTGCCGGTGAGCGAGCGGAACCGCCGGTCGAAGGTGCGCCGGCTCATGTAGGCGCGGGCGGCCAGGGTCTCCACGTCGAACTGCTCGTGGAGGTGTTCCAGCGCCCAGGCGACGACCTCGGCCAGCGGGTCGGCGCCGATCTCCTCCGGCAGCGACCGGTCGAGGTAGCGCTCCTGCCCGCCGGTGCGGCGGGGCGGTACGACGAGCCTGCGGGCCAGGGCCCCGGCCGCCTCGCTGCCGTGGTCGGTGCGCACGATGTGCAGGCACAGGTCGATTCCGGCCGCGGTGCCCGCGGAGGTGAGCACGTCGCCGTCGTCGACGAAGAGCTCCCGCGGGTCGACATGGACGGACGGGTACCGCTTGGCCAGCGTCGGCGCGTACATCCAGTGCGTCGTCGCGGGCCGGCCGTCGAGCAGGCCCGCGGCGGCGAGCACGAAGGCTCCCGTGCACAGGCCGACGATCCGGGCCCCCTCCTCGTGCGCCAGACGCAGTGCGTCGAGCGCCTCGGGCGGCGGCGGTGAAGTGATGGAGCGCCAGGCGGGCACGACGACCGTGCCTGCCCGGGCGATCGCCTCCAGCCCGTACGGCGCGGTCAGTTCGAGTCCGCCGGTGGTCCGCAGCGGACCGTCCTCCCCGGCGCACACGAGCAGTCGGTAGCGTGGAACTCCCGCGTCCTGGCGGTCGATACCGAACACGGACAGTGGAATGGAGCTCTCGAAGATCGGTCCGCCGCTGAACAGCAGCACCGCGACGATCTCCCTGCGGCGACGCCCCGCGAGCTTCCGGCCCGCGTCCGCGACGACGGCGGTGGAATCCTGGCTCATGGCGCTAAGCCCCCCTTGGGTGTCGCGACTCCTTGGTCTGGTCGCACCTGCACGTTTCCCCTCGGCCTTGCACGTGGATCCCCCGCCGTAAATACATGATCGAATCTACTGCGTCCCGTGGTGTCGGCGTGACAAGTTCAGCACGCAGCGCTATGTCGACTTCTCAACTTGGCGAAAAGCATTCGATCAGGAAGGGTTCCACTCCGCTACCCGGGTGGGAAGTGCGCCCCTCGGCCGTGGCCAGTACCCGTACGGCCAGGAAGCCCCTTGCGAAGTGTCGTCGCTGGTGGTGGGGCGGTTGGGGGGACATTCCGGCAAGGGGGGCACCTTGCCGGGAAGTTGGCTGAAAACATGCGGGTGTGGGTGTGCGAACGAGTCAGTCGTGCGGGGAGGCCGGGCCGGTGGTGCGGCAGCCGTGCCGCCCCGCGGTCCCGCCGCGCGGGCGCCGGCCGCGGTGCCCCGGCGGAAGCCGTTCCTCCGTCAGCACCCGGGCCAGGGAGCGCTCCGCCTTCTCGGACTGCCGCAGCAGGGCCCGGCAGGCGGCCGTGACGGCGAGCAGCCCGAGGGTGGCCACCGCCGCCCCGCCGAAGGAGCTCCCGTAGACGACGAGGACCACGGGGACGAGCAGGCAGCTGAAGGCGGCCCAGCGCACGACGTCACCCGCCGGGTCCTCGTGGGGCCGCCCGGCGGCTGACCCGGACGGGTGAACGGAGGAAGGGGCGGAGTGCCGCGCGGCGGGGGCGCGGCGCGCGGCCGGATCGGGGACGTGGACGGACTGCGTCGGCTGAGCTGGCTGGACGGGGTGGACCGGATGGCCGGGCACGGCGTACTCCCTGCGGGCTCTTCGCTCAAGGTCGGACGCATGTCCAACGGCGCACGGCGGGGCTCGGTCACTGCGCGCACGGGTGGCAACTCCCGCTCTCGTCACTGCCTGTAGGGGGCAGCGGACATTGCCAAGGCGCGCTCGCTCCGGCATGCTCCCTGGGACGCTCTCCAAGTGCGGCAAGCCCTGTGCAGGACAGGAGTGTCGCCGTACCCTGGTGGGTATGGGCTTGGGAAGATGCTTCCCGGACAGAGCTCCGTCACACTGCGTCGCCGCTTTCGCCCCTGTTGCTTCCTCCAAGGACCTCTTCGCCGAGACACCCATGGCCGGTCACGAATTCTCCGAACCCGCGGACCGTAAGCGCAAACGGCTCGCCGACCCCGCGTCCGCCGCCGCCGAGCCGCGTGCGGCGGAACAGACACGCTCGCCCTGCGACCCGGCCTTCCGGCACGGGGTCGTCGTGGGCTTCGACGGATCCACCTCCAGTGAGCGCGCGCTCGCGTACGCGATCGGCATGGCCCGGCGCTCCGGATCCGGCCTGATCATCGTCCATGTGGCCAACCGGCTGCCCACCACGGTGTGGGCCGGCTGCGAGCCGCCCGTCTTCGTGGACGTCCCGGACCACCGCACCGAGGTGCTGGGGCTGGAGCTGGCCTGCGCGGACTACCTGTCGGAAGTGCCGTGGATCCTGGTCGAGCGGGGCGGTGACATCTGCCATGAGCTGGAGGAGGTCGGCCGGGAGTATTCGGCCGACGCCATCGTGGTGGGATCCACCCACGGCCTGGTGGGCCGGATCTTCGGCTCGGTGGCGGGGCGGCTCGCCAAGCGCGCTCAGCGACCGGTTGTTGTCATTCCGTGACTGCCTGTAGAGCCGCTTGTGCGGTTGTGCACCCGTGTAAAGGGTAGATAAATGCTGCTGGGACGCAGCACACAACTGCAGATCGAAGGGAGCCCGCCGTGGACAATGGTGTCTCTGCGGGAAGCACGGCCTCGACCTCGACCCTTGGGAACATCGCCCTGGGTCTCACCCTTCTCGCATTCGGTATCGGCCACACCGGCGTCATCGACGGTGTCTCCGCCGCCGGCTCCGTGTCGCTCGCCATGTACGTCGGCGGAGCGGCCCTCTTCCTCCTCGGCCTCCTGGAGTTCCGCGGCGGGGACGGATTCCACGGCACCGCCTTCGCGGGCCTCGGCGTCTTCTGGTTCACCTGGGCCAAGGGTGCCGGGGGTGCGGCCTCCGGCGAGGCCGCCGGAACGTTCCTCGTCCTCTTCGCGATGCTCGCCCTGAGCCTCACGGTCGCCGCCGCGAGCGGCCTGTTCGACCAGGGCGTCTACGGCCTGCTGACCCTGTCCCTCGTCCTGCTGGCGATCGCCTCGTTCGCGGACAGCGGGCTCGTCGCCAAGGCCGGCGGCTGGGTCGCCGCCGTCGCCGGGCTGCTGGCCTGGTACGGGGCCACCGCGGCCCTCGCCCACTGGCCGATGGCCTTCGGCAGGGCCGGGCGGCGCGACGCGGTCGCCGCGGGCTGAGTTCCCGTAGCGGCGGAAGGAAGGAACCCCCGTGCGCCGGTGCGCACGGGGGCTCTCGCCTGTCCGGGGTGGCCGGCGGCTACTCGACGGTGACCGACTTCGCCAGGTTGCGCGGCTTGTCGATGTCCCGGCCCATGGCCAGGGCCGTGTGGTACGCCAGCAGCTGGAGCGGGATGCCCATGAGGATCGGGTCGAGCTCGTCCTCGTTCTTCGGGACCACGATGGTGTGGTCGGCCTTCTCCTGCTCGCGGTGGGCGACGGCCAGGATCCGGCCGCTGCGGGCCTTGATCTCCTCCAGCGCCGCGCGGTTCTTCTCCAGCAGGTCGTCGTCCGGGACGATGGCGACGGTCGGCAGGGAGGGCTCGATCAGGGCCAGCGGGCCGTGCTTGAGCTCCGAGGCCGGGTACGCCTCGGCGTGGATGTAGGAGATCTCCTTGAGCTTGAGGGAAGCCTCCAGGGCCACCGGGTAGCCGCGCACCCGGCCGATGAACATCATCGACTGGGCCTCGGCGAACTCGGCCGCGAGCTTCTTGATGTCCTCCTCGCCCTCCAGGATCTCCTGGATCTGGGCGGGCAGCCGGCGCAGGCCCTCGATGATCCGCTTGCCGTCGGTGACGGAGAGGTCCCGGATGCGGCCGAGGTGCACGGCCAGCAGGGCGAAGGCCACGACCGTGTTGGTGAAGCACTTGGTAGAGACGACGCAGACCTCGGGGCCGGCGTGCACGTAGACGCCGCCGTCGGCCTCGCGGGCGATCGCGGAGCCCACCACGTTGACCACGCCGAGGACGCGGGCGCCCTTGCGCTTGAGCTCCTGCACCGCCGCGAGCACGTCGTACGTCTCACCGGACTGGGAGACCGCGATGTAGAGGGTGTCGGGGTCCACGACCGGGTTGCGGTAGCGGAACTCCGAGGCCGGCTCGGCGTCGGCGGGGATCCGGGCCATGCCCTCGATGAGGCCGGCGCCGATCAGGCCCGCGTGGTAGGAGGTGCCGCAGCCCAGGATCTTGACCCGGCGGATGCCGCGCGCCTCGCGCGGGTCCAGGTTCAGGCCGCCCAGGTGGACGGTGTTGAAGCGGTCGTCGATCCGGCCGCGCAGCACGCGGTCGACCGCGTCGGGCTGCTCGGAGATCTCCTTGTGCATGTAGGTGTCGTGGCCGCCCATGTCGTAGGAGGCGGCCTCCCACTCCACGGTCTCCGGGGTGGAGTTGGTCGTCGTCCCGCTGGTGGTGTAGGTGCGGAAGTCGTCGGCCTTGAGGGTGGCCATCTCGCCGTCGTTGAGGGTGACGACCTGGCGGGTGTGGGCGATGAGCGCGGCCACGTCGGAGGCGACCAGCATCTCCTTCTCGCCGATGCCCAGGATGACGGGGGAGCCGTTGCGGGCGACGACGATGCGGTCGGCGAAGTCGGCGTGCATGACGGCGATGCCGTAGGTGCCCTCGATGACCTTGAGCGCCTCGCGGACCTTCTCCTCCAGGCTGTCGGCCTGGGAGCGGGCGATCAGGTGGGTGATCACCTCGGTGTCGGTCTCGGACGCGAAGACGACGCCCTCGGCCTCCAGCTTGGCGCGCAGCTCGGCGGCGTTGTCCACGATGCCGTTGTGGACGACGGCGACCTGGTTCTCGGGGTCGAGGTGCGGGTGCGAGTTGTGGTCGCTCGGGGCGCCGTGGGTGGCCCAGCGGGTGTGTGCGATGCCGGTGGTGCCGGCGAAGCGCTTGGGGACGCGGGCCTCGAGGTCACGGACGCGGCCCTTGGCCTTGACGGCCTTGAGGGCGGCGGACTTCGGGCTGTTGACGACGATGCCCGCCGAGTCGTAGCCGCGGTACTCCAGCCGCTGGAGTCCTTCCAGCAGCAGTGGTGCCACGTCGCGCTTGCCGATGTATCCGACGATTCCGCACATACGGTGATGCCCCTCCTGAAGTTCGGTTCGTGTGCCCGGCCGCGGCCGGCTCAGCCGTAGACGATGCGGCGCAGCTGCCGGAGCGAGAGCTCCGGGGGCGCCACGGCGCGGTGCGGCAGTTCCGCCGCGATCCGTTCGAAGATCTCGGCGTTGACCGCTCCGCCGGCCTGGAGTTCGCGGTGGCGGCGGCGGACGAAGTCCTCCGTCGTCTCGTCGAAGTAGGCGAGCACGTCGAGGACCACCCGGGCCGCCTCACCCCGCTGCAGCGAGGTGCTGCGCACCAGGTGTTCGACGAGGTCGTCGTAGGACGGGCGGCGGTCGAGCACCCGTAGATACTGACGGCTCGCGGCCCCCAAAGCAAAGATCCTGCCCGATTCCGGGCAGGATCCTTATGGTCTGGACCAGCGGAATGGCTGCATCCGGTCAGAAACGGCGCAAAACGGCCTGCTTCGCCGCGGTGAACTCATCGGCCGTGAGGATCCCCGTCTGATGCATCTCCCCCAGCTCCCGCAGCCGCCGCAGCAGGGCGTCGTGGTCCTCCGCCGCGCTCCGGGCCTCCGCCGCCGGCACCGGGACGGCCTCCTCCGCCGGGGCCTCGGGCCGCGCCGCCGGATGCGGCAGCCGTACCGCCACGGCCGCCGCGACCAGCGCCATCAGCGGATCCTTCTTGAAGCCGAACAGCTCCACCGTGTACGGGTCGTACTTGGGCGCCGCGGGCTGCGAGGCCCCTGCCGGGGTGAAGCGGAGCCAGCCGTTCTCCAGCCCCTTGGAGGGGGCCCACTCCACCGCCCGCAGATCCGCCACCCGGAACTCGCGCGGCCCGCCGGAGCTCTTGGCCTCCTCCGTCGTCCAGTTCCACTCCAGGGAGATCCGGTCGCCGTCGAAGGCCACGCTCCCGTCACCCGCGCCCACCGCGATCGGCACGGCCGGGCCCGGCAGCAGATAGGTGTCGCAGGGGCCCGGGTCCACCTGCTCCAGCAGCAGGGCGTTGCGGACCGCGTCCACGAAGTACTCCGCCACCCCCGTGCGGTCCGGCTCCACGGTCAGCCGGTACGGGTCGGAGCCCTCCGGCAGCCGTCCCCCCGTCACCTGGAGGAGCGGGTCGGCCCCTTCGCGCAGCCGGAGCCGCAGCCGCCCCGCCTTGCGGCCCGGCTCGAACGAGATGCCCGCCAGCGCGCGCACCGGTACGAGCACCTCACCGAGGTTCTGCCGGAGCAGCGCGACCCCCTTGTCGCGGCCGGGCACGATGCGCACCGCGTCGCCGTCGAACGTCCAGGTTCCGTCCTTCTGGATGATTTCCGCCATTCGACGATTCTCCCACCGCCCCCGGCGGGCCACGGGGCCTATACCTGGGCTCATGAGAGTCCTGCGACGCGCGCTCGGCACCCTCCTCGTCCTCGGTGCGGTCTCCTGCACCGCCGCCCACGGTGACGACGCGCGGGCCGGCGACGGTCCGCCCGCCGCCCTCACCCCCTTCGAACGGCTGCTGCCCGCACCGCTCTCCGTGCGCACCGGCGGCTCCGGCTACTCCTTCGGCCCGGCCACGGTCATCCGTACCGCCCCCGGATCCGGCGGCGAGGTCCGCCGGGTCGGCGAGCTGCTGGCCGGGCAGCTGCGCGAGCCGGGCGGCCCGGCGCTGCCGGTGGTCGACGGGGTCCGGGGGGACGGGATCCGGCTGCGGATCGACACGGCGGCGCAGGGGATCGGGGAGGAGGGCTACCGGCTGGCCTCCGGCCCCAGCGGCATCGACCTCGTCGCGCGGACCCCGGCCGGGCTGTTCCGCGGCGGGCAGACGCTGCGTCAGCTGGTGCCCGCAGCCGGGCCGGGGGAGGTGCCGGGCGGCACGGTCACCGACCGGCCGCGCTTCGCCTACCGGGGGGCCATGGTCGACATCGCGCGGCACTTCTTCACCGTGGAGCAGGTCAAGCGGTACCTCGACCAGCTCGTGCCGTACAAGGTGAACACCCTGCACGTGCACCTCACCGACGACCAGGGGTGGCGCCTCGCGGTCGACTCCTGGCCGCGGCTGGCCCCGTACGGGGGCGCCGGCGAGGTCGGCGGCGGGCCCGGCGGCCACTGGACGAAGGAGCAGTACCGCGAGCTGGTGGCCTACGCGGCCGAGCGGTACGTGGACGTGGTCCCCGAGATCGACATGCCCGGCCACACCAACGCGGCCCTCGCCTCCTACGCCGAGCTGAACTGCGACGGCCAGGCGCCGCCCCGGTACACCGGGATCAAGGTGGGATTCAGCTCGCTGTGCGTGGCGAAGGAGCGCACCTACGCTTTCGTGGACGACGTGCTCCGCGAGCTGGCCGAGCTGACCCCCGGCCGCTATCTGCACATCGGCGGGGACGAGGCCCACGCGACCCCGGCGGCGGACTACGCGGCCTTCATGGACCGGGCGCAGCGTGTGGTGGGCCGGTACGGAAAGACGGTCGTGGCCTGGCACCAGCTGGCGGGGGCGCGTCCGGCGCCGGGCGCGGTGCTCCAGTACTGGGGCCATGACAAGACCTCCGCGGCGGACCGGGCGGAGGTGGTGGCGGCGGCGAAGGCCGGGCACCCGCTGATCCTGTCGCCGGCGGACCGGGCCTACCTGGACATGAAGTACGAGCCGGCGACGCGGCCGGGGCTGGCCTGGGCCGGGTACGTCCCGGTGTCGCGCTCCTACTCCTGGGACCCGGGGGCCTACCTGGCCGGGGTGCCGGAGTCGGCGGTGCTGGGCGTGGAGGCCCCGCTGTGGACGGAGACGGTGGCGACGCGGGGCGACTGGGAGCTGCTGGCCTTCCCGCGCGTGCTGGGCCTGGCGGAGCTGGGCTGGTCACCGGCGGCGGCCCTGGACTGGGAGGCGTACCGCGGGCGGCTGGCGGCGCAGGCGGAACGGATGGAGGCGCAGGGCATCGGCTTCCACCGCTCGGCGGAGGTCCCCTGGCCCCGGCGGTGAGCCGGGGCGGAGGCAGAGGGAGGAAAAGGGGCGGGGGCGGGACCGCGAAGAGGGCCATCTGACGTCGCGGTCACGCCCCCGCACCGGCGGCGCGGGGGCGGTGTCGAGGGACCGTATCGACACCGCCCCGCCCCGTGTCTCACCGTCGGGCGTAGGCCGCGACGGGGTTCTTGAGGGTGCCGATCAGCTGGAGCGCGGCGGACGGGTCGGAGAGGTCGACCATCTGCTTGTTGTTGCGCAGCTGGAGGCGGTTGAGGCAGGACAGCTCGAACTCCTCGGCGAAGAAGTCGTAGCGCTCGAACTTCTCCGTGAGGGCCGGCATGGACTCCTGGTAGTCGTGGGCGCAGTCGGCCACGGCCCGCCAGAAGGTCTCCTCGGTGCAGACGCCCTCGGTGACGAGGATGGAGGACAGGAAGCGGAAGAAGCAGTCGAAGACATCGGTGAAGATCGACAGCAGCTTCATGTTCTCCGGGACGTCCGCCCGGATGCGCTCCACCGCGGGCGGCAGCACCGCGTCCGCGTCCATGATGACGATCTCCTCGGCGATGTCCTTGAAGATCGCCCGCTGCACCACGCCGTCCTTGATGACGAGGATGGTGTTCTCGCCGTGCGGCATGTACGCGAGGTCGTACTGGTAGAAGCAGTGCACCAGCGGCAGCAGATAGGCCCGCAGGTACGGCTTGAACCACTCGGCCGGGGTGAGCCCGGACTCCGCGATCAGCGCGCCGACGAAGGACTTGCCGTCCTCGTCCACGTGCAGCAGCGAGGCCATGGTGGCCAGTCGCTCGCCCTCGCGGAGGTGATTGACCGGCGACTCGCGCCACAGGGCCGCGAGCATCTTGCGGTACGGCGAGTAGCGGTCGGTGGCGCGCTCGTACTGGAGGTGGCGGTAGCCGACGGCGGCGCGCTCGCGGATGATCGAGAAGTCGACGGAGCGCAGCACCTCGTCGGACTCGATCAGCTGGTGCAGCCAGTCGTTGATGGCCGGGGTGGCCTCCATGTAGGCGGCGGACAGGCCCCGCATGAAGCCCATGTTCAGCACCGAGATGGCCGTCTTGACGTAGTGCTTCGTCGGCGTGGTGGTGTTGAAGAAGGTACGGATCGACTGCTGCGGGAGGTAGGCGTCCTCGCCCTCGCCCAGCAGCACCAGCCGCTGGTTGGCGATCTCCGCGGCGAAGGTGATGGTGGTCTTGTTCCACCACTGCCAGGGGTGCACCGGGAAGAGCAGGTAGTCCGCCGGGTCCAGGTCCATCGAGCGCAGCTTCGCCGCGAACAGGTCCACGGCCGGGTCGCCCAGCTCGGCGCGCATGAAGCTGTCGTGCTCCAGGCCGGCGCCCGCCGTGAAGGTGGCGACGTCCTTGTGCGCGGCCGCCCAGATCAGGTGGACGGGGTTCGCGGCCTCGGGGGCGTAGGCGTGGTACTCGTGCACGCCGAAGCCGAGGCGGCCGTTGTTGGCCACGAAGCAGGGGTGGCCCTCGGTCATACCGGTCTCGATGTCCTGGAAGGAGGACTTGGCGAGGACGTCGGCGGCGACGTGGGGCTTGGTGTACTTGAAGGCCGAGCCCGCCAGGGTGGAGGAGATCTCCTCCAGGTAGACCGGCAGGACCTCCGGGCTCAGGCCCAGGGTCTGCTGGAACTCGATGTGGAAGTCGAGGGCGTCCAGCGGCAGGGAGTCGCCGCCGCGCAGCCGGGTGACACTGGCCTCGTCCACGGACCAGTGGTCCAGGGCCTGCCGGCCGGCGTCGAAGCGGTACTCGACCGTGCCGTCGTCGGAGACCACGGAGTAGCGGTCGCCGCCGAGGGAGACGGGGGTCAGGAGCCGTTCGTGGGAGAACTCCGCGAGCGCCTTGCGGACCAGCGCGCGGTTGGCGCGGGCCCACAGCTCGGGGGAGAGGTGGGAGACGGCGTCGCCGAGGCTCATATGGACGCTCCCTGGACGATGCCGGTGGCGGCCTCGAACTGCTCGCGGGTGCAGAAGCTCAGCAGGGCTTCCTTCTCCGGCTTGGTGATGGCGCGCTCGGGGACGAAGCCGACGGCCTCGTTGAGGGCGTGGACGGCCTTGTTGTCCACATCGGGCTCGACGACGACGCGGCGGTTGGCCGGGTCGGCGAACAGGGCCGCCATGACCGTGGTGATCACGGCGCGGGTGAAGCCGCTCAGCGGGGTGTCGGTCGGCGCCACGAGGAAGTGCATGCCGACGTCGCCGGGCTCCGGGTCGTACAGGCCGACCAGCTCCAGCTCGCGCGGGTCGTAGCTCTCCATCAGGAAGGCCGGGCGGCCCTCGTGCAGGCCGATGAACGCCTGGTGGTGCTCGTGCGCGGTGATGCGCATGTACTCGCGCTCGACGTCCGGCAGCGAGGCGTCCTGCATCATCCAGAACGCGGCCTTGGGGTCGGTGACCCAGCCGTGCAGCAGCTCCGCGTCGGCGAAGGGGTCCAGCGGGCGGATCGCGAAGTCCCCGAGGACCGCGTCCGTCCGCGCGTAGAGGGTGTCGGTGGTGCTCATGCGTGCGTGCCTTCCGGGGCGGCGAACTGCTGGAACGCGATGGACTTCTCGACCTTGTAGTACTCGCGGCCGAGCAGCTCACCCACGAGGTACGCGTTGCGGTACGCGGCCATGCCCAGGTCGGGGGAGGTCAGGGAGTGGTTGTGCGTGGTGCCGTTCTGCAGGTACACCCCGCGGCCCGTGGTGTCGACGCTGTAGTTGCGGGCGGCGTCGAGGCGGCCGCGGCCGTCGAAGTGGAGGCGGTCGCGCACCGGGTTCAGGAAGTCCGGGGTCCGGTACTTGTAGCCGGTGGCCAGGACCAGGCCCTCGGTGGTGAGGGAGAAGTCCCGCTCCTGCTCCTCCTGGCGCAGCCCGAGGGTGTAGGTGCCCGTGGTGGTGTCGTAGGCCGTGCTGTTCAGCGAGGTGTTGGTCAGCAGGGTGGTCGGGACGGCGCCCGGCATGGAGATCTTCTTCTGGTAGAGCAGGTCGAAGATGGCGTTGATCAGGTCGCCGTCGATGCCCTTGAAGAGGTTCTTCTGCTGGGTCTCCAGCCGGTAGCGGGTGTCCTCGGGGAGGGCGTGGAAGTAGTCCACGTACTCCGGGGAGGTCATCTCCAGGGTCAGCTTGGTGTACTCCAGCGGGAAGAACCGCGGGGAGCGGGTGACCCAGTTGAGCTGGTAGCCGTACACGTCGATCTCGGCGAGGAGGTCGTAGTAGATCTCCGCGGCGCTCTGGCCGGAGCCGATCAGCGTGATCGACTTCTTCTTCTGCAGCTCCGTCTTGTTCGGCATGTAGGCGGCGTTGTGCAGGAAGTCGCCGCCGAGGCCGGCGCACGCCTCCGGGATGTACGGCGTGGTGCCGGTGCCCAGGACCAGGCGGCGGGCGCGGTGCGTCTCGCCCTTGTCGGTGCGGACCTCGTACAGGCCGGCGGCCTCGTCGTAGGTGACCTCGGTGACGGAGGTGGAGTACTGGACGTTGTCGAGCCGGTCGGCGGCCCAGCGGCAGTAGTCGTTGTACTCGGCGCGCAGCGGGTAGAAGTTCTCCCGGATGTAGAAGGAGTACAGCCGGTCCTGGTCCTTCAGGTAGTTCAGGAAGGAGAAGGGCGAGGTCGGGTCGGCCAGGGTGACCAGGTCCGACATGAAGGGCGTCTGGAGGTGCGCGCCGTCCAGGAACATCCCCGCGTGCCACTCGAAGTGCGGCTTCGACTCGATGAACAGGCCGCTCAGCTCGTCGATCGGCGCGGTCAGGCAGGCCAGTCCCAGGTTGAAGGGACCGAGGCCGATGCCGATGAAGTCGTAGGGCTCAGTGGTGGACGGCAAGGGATTCTCCCAGGAACTGCTCGGCGTGTGCGGCGAGGAGGTCGAGGACGGCGGTGATGTCGGCCGTCGTGGTCTGCGGGTTGAGGAGGGTGAACTTGAGGTACTGCTTCCCGTCCACCTTGGTGCCGGCGACGACGGCCTCACCGGAGGCGAAGAGCGCCTTGCGGGCGTGGAGCTGGGCCTCGTCGAGAAGGTCCGCGGGGACCTCGTCGCCGGGCAGGAAGCGGAAGACGAGGGTGGAGATCTGCGGCTCGACGACCACCTCGAAGCGGGGGTCGGCCGCGAGGATGCCGTAGCCCTCGGCGGCGAGGGAGATGACCTCGTCGAAGAGCGAGCCGAGGCCGTCGGCGCCCATGATGCGCAGGGTCATCCAGAGCTTGAGGGCGTCGAAGCGGCGCGTGGTCTGGATGGACTTGTCGACCTGGTTCGGGATCCGCTCCTCGGCCATGCGGCGCGGGTTGAGGTAGTCCGCGTGGTACGTGGCGTGCTTGAGGGTGTCGCGGTCGCGGACCAGCATCGCGCTGGAACTCACGGGCTGGAAGAACGACTTGTGGTAGTCGACCGTGACGGAGTCCGCGTGCTCGATGCCGTCGAGGAGGTGCCGGCGGGTGGGGGAGATCAGCAGGCCGCAGCCGTAGGCGGCGTCCACGTGCATCCACGCGGAGTGCTCGGCCGTCAGGCGGGCGATCTCGGGGAGCGGGTCGATGGACCCGAAGTCGGTGGTGCCACCGGTGGCGACGACGGCCATCGGGAACAGGCCCTCGGCGGCGCACTCCTCCAGCTCCAGCGCGAGGACGGAGGTGTCCATGCGCCGGTTGCGGTCCACGGGCACGGAGATGACGGCCTCGTAGCCCAGGCCCAGCATCGCGGCGGACTTCTGCACGCTGAAGTGGCTGGCCTCGGAGGTGAAGATGCGCAGCTTCGGCAGGACTTCGGCCTTGGTCAGGCCGATGCCCGCCTCCAGGGCGCGGCGCATGACCTTGCGGCACGCCTCGTCGCGCGCCAGCAGCAGCGCGTGGAAGTTGGACTGGCTGCCGCCGGAGGTGAAGATGCCGTCCGCGTCCGGGCCGAGGCCGATGCGGCCGGCGGTCCAGTCGATGAGGCGGCGCTCGATGAGCGTGCCGCCGATCGACTGGTCCCAGGTGTCCAGCGAGGAGTTGACGGCGGCCATGACGGCTTCGCCGACCACCGCGGGGATGACCACCGGGCAGTTGAGGTGGCCCAGGTAGCGCGGGTGGTGGAAGTAGACGGCGTCGCGGAGGTAGACGTCCTCCAGCTCGGCGAGGGCGGCGGAGGAGTCGCCGAGCGGGGTGTCGAGATCGATCCCTGCGATGACCGGGGAGAGTTCGTCGACGGATATGCCGGTGTGCGGCCGTTCGGTGGTGGCGAGCTTGGCGGCGACACGGTCGACGCCCTCGATGACGGAACGGCGGTAGATATCCGCGGTGGACTCGTTCAGCAGATGCTGGCGCATCAACTTTCCTCCGGGCAGGGGGAGCGGGGGTGGGGATGACGGTGGGGGTGGGGTGTGCGGGGTTTAGGTTAGCCTAACCTAAACAAAATGACCAAATGAGAAGGGGCCCCGGCCGAAACCGGGGCCCCTCGTCAACTGCTTCTGGCTGAGCGGGATCTGACTACAGCTCGGACGCCGGGTCCTCGCTGGGCGCCTTGCCCGCGTACGCCTCGGCGAGCAGCTGCTCCTCGCTCGCGCCGAGCCGCCAGTAGCCGGTGAAGCGCACCGAGCGGCGGTCGACGGATCGTTCCTGCACAAAGTGGCGGCGCACCGCCCGTATGGTGCCGGCCTCACCGGCCAGCCAGACGTACGGAGCCTGCGCCGCGAGCGGTTCCGCCGCGCGCAGCGCCTCCAGCACCCGCTCGGAGCGCTTCGGGCCGCCGTCCTCGCGGACGATCCAGGTGATCTCCGCCCCGGCGGGAGCCGCCAGGCCGAGCCGGTCGTCCTCGTGCGGCACCTCGAACCAGGCCCGTACCGCAGCCGACTCGGGCAGCCGCTCCAGGATCGCGGCGGCGGCCGGCAGCGCCGTCTCGTCGGCGTACATCCAGACCGCGTCGGCGGTGGCCGGGGCCTGGAAGCGTACGGACTTGTTCGCGGCCACGGCCGGGCCGATCGCCAGGATCCGGCGGCCGGGCACCGCGCGCCCCGCCCAGTGGGAGGCGGGGGAGGAGTCCCCGTGCAGCACGAAGTCGATGTCGACCTCGACCGCGCCCTCGTCCGTACGGCGCTGCCCGCGCACGGTGTAGGAGCGCATCACCGGCCGCTCCGCCTCGGGCATTCCGCGCCAGGACGCGAACCAGGTGTCCTCGTCCGTGGACGGCAGGACCGTGTGCTCCTGCCCCGCCGGCGGCAGGAAGAGCGACAGGCTCTGGTCGTAGCCGCCGGAACGGAAGTCCGCCAGGGACTCCCCGCCGAAGGTGACCCGCAGGAACGAGTGGCCCAGCCGGAGGGTGCGCAGCACTTCGAAGGTGAAGAAGCGGAAGTGCGCGACGGCCGGGGCGCCGGACGCGGTGTCGGTCATGCGGAGAGTCCCTTGGTGGTTCGGCGGTGACATGGCGAGGCGCCCGGGGTCACCGGGCGCCTGGCGTCAGCTGACCTTCTTGGCGTTCTGGATGGAGGTGGCGAGGTCCTCGAGGATCTTCGCGCACTTCTCGTAGGAGAAGATCGGCTCGGTGGTGCGCGGGGCGATCTGGTTGGCCTTGACGGCGGGCAGCTCGGCCCACGTGGCCTTGGCCTTCAGCTCCTCCGGCTGCAGGGTGCCGGTGCGGTTGTCGAGCAGGACGACGTCGGCCTTGTACTTGCCGGCGTTCTCCCAGCTCAGGCTCTCGAAGAAGCCGCCCTCGTCCAGCTTCTCCGGGGTGACGAACTCGACGCCGAGCGACTTGAAGTACTTGAGGTCGGCGGAGGTGTCCGGGGTGGAGACGTAGAACAGGTCGGCGGAACCGGAACCGACGAGCACCTTGACGCCCGGGTTGGCCTTGGTGGCCTCGCGCAGCTTGGCGGCGGCGGCCTCGAAGCGGGCCTTGCCGTCGACGGCGGCCTTGGCGTTCATGTCGGCGCCCAGGGCCTTGGCCAGGTCGGCGGTGCGCGCCAGGGCCTTGTCCATGGTGACGTCGCCGCCCACGCCGATCGCGGCGGCCGGGGCCAGCTTGGTGATCTTGTCCTTGGAGGCGGCGGGGACGTACCAGAGGGTGCCGTCCCAGGTGTTGGTGACGAGCAGCTCGGGCTGGAGGGCCGCGTACTTCTCGACGTTGAACTCGTCGTAGACGTTGCCCAGGATCTCGACCTTGGAGATGTCCATCGAGCCGGCCTGCACGTCGGGCTTGCCGTCGGCGGTCTTGGTCGGGCCGAAGACGCCCTTGACCTGGACGCCGTAGTCGTACAGCGCGGCCGCGGTGCCGGTGAAGGCGACGATGTTCTTCGGCTTCGACTTGAGGCTGACCTCCTGCTTGAGGTCGTCCGTGAAGGTCCAGGGGCCGGAGGACGCCGAGGCGCCGTTGTCCTTGCCGCCGTCGCCCTTCGCCGAGTCGGTGCCACCGCACGCGGCGAGGACCGCGACGAGGCCGAGGGCGCCGCCGGCTGCGACGAACCCGCGACGGGTGAGGGAGAAGCTGCGGGACTTGGGCATAATCGTTGTCCGTTTTCGTGCGTACCGGGGCGGCGACTGAGCCGTTCGTGGGGAAGGTTAGCCTAACCTTGGCCGAAAACGGTAAGGGGGCCCTTAGTTTTTTTGGGCCCCCTCGCTCCGCCGGCGCCGCGCAGGCACCCCCCGTCAGGGTCCGCGCGGCGCCTCCCGCTAGGCGGAGAAGCCGAGTTCGCGTGCGATCAGCATCCGCTGGACCTCGCTCGTGCCCTCGCCGATCTCCAGGATCTTCGAGTCCCGCCACATGCGGGCCACCGGGTACTCGTTCATGAAACCGTAGCCGCCGTGGATCTGCGTCGCCTCACGGGCGTTGTCGACCGCCACCGTCGAGGAGTACAGCTTCGCGATCGCCGCCTCCTTCTTGAACGGCTCGCCCGCCACCAGCCGGGAGGCCGCGTCCCGCCAGCCGATGCGCGCCATGTGCGCCCGCATCTCCATGTCGGCCAGCTTGAACTGGATGGCCTGGTTGTCACCGATGGCCTTGCCGAAGGCGTGCCGCTCCCTCGCGTACTTCACCGACTCGTCCACGCAGCCCTGCGCGAGGCCCGTGGCCAGCGCGGAGATGGCGATGCGGCCCTCGTCCAGGATGCGCAGGAACTGCGCGTAGCCGCGGCCCTCCTGGCCGACCAGGTTCGCGAGGGGGACCCGTACACCGTCGAAGGACAGCTCACGGGTGTCGGAGGAGTTCCAGCCCACCTTGGAGTAGGGCGCGGCCACCGTGAAGCCCGGGGTGCCGGACGGGACGATGATCGAGGAGATCTCCGGGCGGCCGTCCGCCTTGCGGCCCGTCACGGCGGTGACGGTGACCAGGCCGGTGATGTCCGTACCGGAGTTGGTGATGAAGCACTTCGAGCCGTTGATCACCCACTCGTCGCCCTCGCGGACCGCCGTGGTGCGGGTGCCGCCGGCGTCGGAGCCCGCGCCCGGCTCGGTCAGGCCGAAGGCGCCCAGGATCTCGCCGGAGCACATCCGCGGCAGCCACTCGCGCTTCTGCTCCTCCGTACCGAAGAGGAAGAGCGGCATCGCGCCGAGGGAGACCCCCGCCTCCAGGGTGATGGCGACCGAGGAGTCGACGCGGGCCAGTTCCTCCAGGGCGATGCCGAGGGCGAGGTAGTCCCCGCCCATGCCGCCGTACTCCTCCGGGAAGGGCAGGCCGAAGAGGCCCATGCGGCCCATCTCGGCGACGATCTCGTAGGGGAACTCGTGCCGCTCGTACAGGTCGCCGATCTTCGGCGCGACCACGTCGTGCGCGAACGCCTCGACGGTGCGGCGGAGTTCCTCGTGCTCGGGGGTGAGCCGGTGGTCGAGGGACATGGTGTGACTACTCCTTGTGGGAGAGGGCGCGGACGGTACGGGAGGGGCTGGGACGGCCCAGCCGTTCGGCCATCCACACGCTCGTGGCGGTGAGGGCGGCCAGGTCGACCCCGGTCTCGATGCCGAGGCCGTCGAGCATCCACACCAGGTCCTCGGTCGCGAGGTTGCCGGTGGCGCTCTTGGCGTACGGGCACCCGCCGAGGCCCCCGGCGGAGGCGTCGACGGTGGTGACCCCGTGCTGGAGGGCGGCGAGGGTGTTGGACAGGGCCTGGCCGTAGGTGTCGTGGAAGTGCACGCCGATGCGGTCGGTGGGGACCCCGGCCTCGTTCAGCGCGGAGAGCAGGGCCGCGACATGGCCGGGCGTGGCCACGCCGATGGTGTCCCCGAGGCTCAGCTCGTCGCAGCCGAGGCCGAGCAGGGCGGTGGCGACGGAGACCACCTGCGGGACCGGGACCGCGCCCTCCCAGGGGTCGCCGAAGCACATGGAGAGATAACCGCGTACGTGCGCCCCGCCCTCCTTGGCCCGGGCCACGACGGGCTCGAACATCGCCAGGGACTCGGCGACGGTGCGGTTGAGGTTGCGGGAGGCGAAGGTCTCCGTGGCCGAACCGAAGACGGCGATCCGGTCCGCGCCCAGGGCGAGCGCCCGCTCCAGCCCGCGCTCGTTGGGCACGAGGACGGGCAGCGCGGCGTCCACGTCACCGAGCAGCGGGAACAGCTGCTCGGCGTCGGCCAGCTGGGGCACCCACTTGGGGTGGACGAAGCTGGTCGCCTCGATGGTGGTCAGCCCGGCGGCGGCCAGCCGGTGCACGAACTCGGCCTTGACCTCGGTGGGTACGGCCGTCTTCTCGTTCTGCAGCCCGTCGCGGGCGCCGACCTCGTGGATGCGGACCCGGGCCGGGAGGCCGGGGGCGGGGACGTTCATGGGCAGCCGGTTCACGCGCCCTCCTCCTCGGCGTCCGGGGTGACGACGGCCAGCACCTGGTCCATGGCGACGGTGGTGCCGGGGGAGACGTCCAGCTCGGTGACGGTGCCGGCGTGCGGGGCGGAGATGACGTGCTCCATCTTCATCGCCTCGACCACGAGCAGGCTCTGCCCGGCCGTCACCCGGTCCCCGGTGGCCACCTTGACGACGGTGACGGTGCCGGGCATGGGGGCGGCGAGGGTGTTCGCCCCCGCGCCGGCCGTGCCGTGCGCGGAGACGGGGTCGTGCCGCTGCACGTGCCAGGAGTCGGCGTCACGGCCGAGCCAGGTCCCCTCCGGGGAGGTCGCGTGGCTGAACCGGTGGGTGACGCCGTCGAGCTCGATGGTGACGGTGTCGGCGGTGCGGGTGAGGATCCGGCCGCGGGCGGCCGTCGCCGGCGAGGCTTGATCGGGCAGCACGAGCTCCTGCTCGGCGCCCACCTGCCGGGTCCGTACCTCGACCGGCTCCTGGCCGGGGAGGCGGAAGTGGTGCACGGTCCAGGCTGGGGTGCCCCCCAGACGCCACCCGCTCGCGGCATCGAAGGGATCGATCCACTGACGGGAAGGGGCGGGGTGGGGGACATCCAGCAGCGCGGCGGCCGCGAACACCTCCCCCGGCACCCCCTCCGGCAGGAGCCCCGCGAGATCCCGCTCGACCAGCCCCGTGTCCAGGTCCCCGGACACCACGTCCGGATGCGCCAGCAGCCTCCGCAGGAACCCCGCATTGGTCTGCACACCCAGAATCACGGTGTCCGCCAACGCCCCCCGCAGCAACCGCAGCGCCGCCGCCCGGTCCGCCCCGTGCACGATCACCTTCGACAGCATCGGGTCGTACGTGGACCCCACCGGCACCCCGGCCGTCAGCCCCGAGTCCGTACGGACCACCGCACCCACCGCACCCCCCGGGCCTCCCGCGGTCCCCGCCGGCTCCGACAGCGCCAGCACCGTCCCGCCCGACGGCAGGAACCCCCGCGCCGGGTCCTCCGCGCAGACGCGCGCCTCGATCGCGTGCCCGGTCAGCCGGATGTCGTCCTGCGCGACCGGCAGCGCCTCCCCGGCCGCGACCCGCAGCTGCAGCTCCACCAGGTCCAGCCCGGTGATCAGCTCCGTCACCGGGTGCTCGACCTGGAGACGCGTGTTCATCTCCATGAAGTAATAGGAGGAAGGGTCCCCGCCCGGCACGATGAACTCCACCGTGCCCGCGCCGACATAGCCGCACGAGCGCGCCGCGTCCACGGCCGCCGCGCCCATCGCCGCGCGGGTCTTCTCGTCCAGCAGGACCGAGGGGGCCTCCTCGATGACCTTCTGGTGGCGGCGCTGGAGGGAGCACTCGCGCTCGCCCAGGTGCACCACGTTGCCGTGGGCGTCCGCCATGACCTGGATCTCGATGTGCCGGGGCCGGTCCACCCACCGCTCGACGAGCAGGGTGTCGTCCCCGAAGGAGGAGCGGGCCTCGCGGCGGGCCGCCGCGATCTCCTCGGCCAGCACCGCCTCGTCGCGGACCAGGCGCATGCCCTTGCCGCCGCCGCCCGCCGAGGGCTTGAGCAGGACCGGCATGCCGATCTCGGCGGCGGCCGCGACCAGTTCGGCGTCGGAGAGGCCGCTGCCCGAGGAGCCGGGGACCACGGGCACGCCCGCCGCCTTCACCGTCTCCTTGGCGCGGATCTTGTCGCCCATGAGGGAGATCGCGGAGGCGGGCGGGCCGATGAAGACCAGTCCGGCGTCCGTGCAGGCTTGTGCGAAGGCCGCGTTCTCGGCGAGGAAGCCGTAGCCGGGGTGCACGGCCTCGGCGCCGGTCCGCCGCGCGGCATCGAGCAGCCGCTCCACCGACAGATAGCTCTCGGCGGCCGCCGCCGGGCCGATGCGGACGGCCGTGTCGGCCTCCCGTACGTGCCGGGCGTCCGCGTCGGCGTCGCTGAACACGGCCACGGAGCGGATGCCGAGCTCCCGCAGGGTGCGGATGACCCGGACCGCGATCTCGCCGCGGTTCGCGACCAGAACAGTGCTGAACATCAGTGAGGTCCTCACGTCACATCACGTCACATACGGAAGATGCCGAAGCCCGAGTCGCCCAGGGGGGCGTTCGCGCACGCGGTCAGGGCCAGTCCCAGCACCTGCCGGGTCTCCATGGGGTCGATGACCCCGTCGTCCCACAGCCGTGCCGTGGCGTAGTAGGCGTTGCCCTGCTCCTCGTACTGGGCGCGGACCGGGGCCTTGAACGCCTCCTCGTCCTCGGCGGGCCACTCCTGGCCGGCGCCCTCGATCTGGTCGCGCTTGACCGTCGCGAGGACCGAGGCCGCCTGCTCGCCGCCCATGACGGAGATCTTGGCGTTGGGCCACATCCACAGGAAGCGGGGCGAATAGGCCCGTCCGCACATGGAGTAGTTGCCCGCGCCGTAGGAGCCGCCGACCACCACCGTGAGCTTCGGGACGCGGGCGCAGGCCACGGCCGTCACCATCTTGGCACCGTGCTTGGCGATACCGCCCGCCTCGTAGTCGCGGCCGACCATGAAGCCGGAGATGTTCTGGAGGAAGAGCAGCGGGATGCCGCGCTGGTCGCACAGCTCGATGAAGTGCGCGCCCTTCTGGGCGGACTCGGCGAAGAGGATGCCGTTGTTCGCGATGATCCCGACCGGGTGGCCGTGGATCCGGGCGAAGCCGGTGACCAGGGTCTGGCCGAACTCGGACTTGAACTCCTGGAAGCGGGAGCCGTCCGTGATCCGGGCGATGATCTCGCGGGCGTCGTACGGGGTGCGGGAGTCGACGGGGACCGCGCCGTACAGCCCGGCCGGGTCCACCTTCGGCTCCTCCGGGGCCTCGACCGGCCAGGGCAGGGCCCCGCGGCCGGGCAGGGTCGCCACGATGTTCCGTACGATCCGCAGCGCGTGCGCGTCGTCCTCCGCGAGGTGGTCGGTCACGCCGGAGACCCGGGAGTGGACCTCGCCGCCGCCGAGCTCCTCGGCGGTGACGACCTCACCGGTGGCGGCCTTCACCAGCGGCGGGCCGCCGAGGAAGATCGTGCCCTGGTTGCGCACGATGACGGCCTCGTCGCTCATGGCCGGTACGTAGGCCCCGCCCGCGGTGCAGGAGCCGAGCACGGCGGCGATCTGCGGGATGCCGGCGCCGGACATGCGCGCCTGGTTGTAGAAGATGCGGCCGAAGTGCTCCCGGTCGGGGAAGACCTCGTCCTGCATGGGCAGGAAGGCGCCGCCGGAGTCGACCAGGTAGAGGCAGGGGAGACGATTCTCCAGGGCCACCTCCTGGGCGCGGAGGTGCTTCTTGACGGTCATCGGGTAGTACGTGCCGCCCTTGACGGTGGCGTCGTTCGCGACGATCACGCACTCGCGGCCGCTGACCCGGCCGATGCCCGCGATGACCCCGGCGGCGGGGGCCGCGCCCCCGTACATGCCCTCGGCGGCCAGCGGGGCCAGCTCCAGGAACGGCGATCCGGGGTCGAGGAGGGTGTCCACGCGGTCGCGCGGGAGGAGCTTCCCGCGGGCGGTGTGGCGGGCGCGGGCCTTCTCCCCGCCGCCGAGCCGGGCCGCGTCGAGCCGGGCCCGCAGGCCCTTGGTCAGCTCGCGGTGGGCGGCCTCGTTGGTCCGCCAGGCGTCGGACGCCGGGTCCGCGGCGCTCGTCAGCACTGGTGCCTGCTGCATCGGTCGAGCTCCCTTGCTCGTTCCAGGCGGTTAATGAGCGTTAACGCTCGTGGGGCTCAGGTTAACGACCGCTAACGGCCCTGTCTAGAATGGTGTGCCATGAGCACCAGAGCGGCCGCCCCGACCCGTCGCGAGCAGATCCTCAGTGAGGCCGCCCGCCTCTTCGCCGCGCGCGGCTTCCACGGCGTCGGCGTCGACGAGATAGGGGCCGCGGTGGGCATCAGCGGCCCCGGCCTGTACCGGCATTTCGCGGGCAAGGACGCCATGCTCGCCGAGCTGCTGGTCGGCATCAGCGAACGGCTGCTGACCGGTGGCCGCCACCGGGTGGCGGAGGCGGCGGGGGACCCGGGGCGGGTCCTGTCCTCCCTCATCGACGGCCATATCGACTTCGCGCTCGACGACCGGGCGCTGATCACCCTCCATGACCGGGAGCTGGACCGGCTGCGGGAGGCCGACCGCAAGCTCGTACGCCAGCTCCAGCGCCAGTACGTGGAGCTGTGGGTGGAGGTCGTGCGCGAGCTGCACCCCGAGGTGGGCGAGGCGGAGGTACGGGTGGCCGTGCACGCGGTCTTCGGCCTGCTGAACTCCACCCCGCACCTGGCGGCCCTCGGCCGGGAGGCCACGGAGGCCCTGCTGCGGCGGCTGGCGCACGGGGCCTTCGGGGCGCTGTCGGCATGACCGGGGGCGTCCGCAGGCCGGAATGGACGCGCCGCCTCCGCCCCGGCGGCGGCAGAATGGCCCGCATGCCGAAGCCGATAGAGACTGACACGCCGACCCGCGCCGAACTCGTCGCCCATCTGGTCCGCACCCGGATCGCGGGGCAGGTCGCGACGCCGCGGGAGAACAACCTCTCGCACTACAGGCGGCTCGCGAACGGTGACCGTCACTACTGGTTCGGCCTGGAGTTCGGCGACCGCTGGAGCGACGAGCAGGACGTGCTCGCGGTGATGGCCGAGCGCTGCGGCGTGGTGGACGACCCGGCGTTCCGGCACGGCCAGGACACCATCGACCCCGAGCTGACCGTGGCCGGCCTGGACCGGCTGGCGGCCCGCCTGCGCAAGGCGGCGGCCGACCGGCAGCGCGTGCTCTTCGCCACCGGCCACCCGGGCGGCCTCCTGGACGTCCACCGGGCGACGGCGGCGGCCCTGCGGGAGGCGGGCTGCGAGATCGTGGTCATCCCGGCGGGCCTGACGGCCGACGAGGGCTCGGTGTGGCAGTTCGCGGACGTCGCGGTCCTGGAACGCGGCGCGACCCTGTGGCACACCCACTCCCCGGCCCCGATGGCCGCGATCCTGGACGCCCTGACGGCGGAGCACCGCCCCCAGCCGGACCTGGTCGTGGCCGACCACGGCTGGGCCGGCTGCGCGGCCCAGCGCGGCCTGGACGCCGCCGGCTACGCGGACTGCAACGACCCGGCCCTCTTCCTGGCCGAATCAGAGGGCACCCTCCAGATAGCCATCCCCCTGGACGACCACGTCCGCGACCCCCGCTACTACGACCCGATGGTGTCGTACCTGCTGGGGGCGGCGGGGCTGCGGGGGGCGTAGCGCGGGGTCACCCGCGTGGTACGCGGATGACGCCCTCCTGGATGACCGTGATCGCCAGGTCGCCCGACTGGGTGTAGATGCGGGCCTGGCCCAGGCCGCGGGCGCCGTGGGCCGAGGGGGAGACCTGGTCGTACAGGAGCCATTCGTCCGCGCGGAACGGGCGGTGGAACCACATCGCGTGGTCCAGGGAGGCGCCCACCACGTCGCCCACCGCCCAGCCGCCGCGCCCGTGCGCGAGCAGGACCGCGTCCAGCAGGGTCATGTCCGAGACGTACGTGGCCAGGCAGGTGTGCAGCAGCGGGTCGTCCGCGAGTTTGCCGCGGGTGCGGAACCAGACCTGCGAGTGCGGCTCCCGCGGGGTGCCGACCGAGCCCCAGGGCGGGGTGGTCGCGTACCGCAGGTCGACGGCGCCGCGCGCCTCCAGCAGGCGTTCGACGGTGCCCGGGTCGCGGAAGGTGTCGCGGTACGCGGGCAGGGCCTCGGCCGCCGTCGGCAGGGACTCGGGGTCCGGCGCGGCCGGCATGGGGACCTGGTGCTCCAGCCCGTCCTCGTACCGCTGGAAGGAAGCCGAGAGGTGGAAGACCGGCTGGCCGTGCTGGACGGCGACCACCCGACGGGTGGTGAAGGAGCGGCCGTCGCGGATGCGGTCCACGGTGTACACGATCGGCGCGCCGGAGTCGCCGGTGCGCAGGAAGTACGAGTGCAGGGAGTGCGGCAGACGGTCCGCGGGCACCGTGCGTCCGGCGGCCACCAGGGCCTGGGCGGCCACCTGGCCGCCGAACACGCGCGGCACCAGGGAGGTGCGGCTGGTGCCGCGGAAGATGTCCTCCTCGATCCGCTCCAGGTCGAGCAGATCGAGGAGGTCCGTCAGGGCCGCGTTCAAGTGGGCTACAGGCCCATCGACTTGGCGATGATCGACTTCATGATCTCGCTGGTGCCGCCGTAGATGCGGTTGACGCGGTTGTCGGCGTACAGGCGGGCGATCGGGTACTCGTTCATGTAGCCGTAGCCGCCGTGCAGCTGGAGGCAGCGGTCGATGACGCGGTGTGCGACCTCGGTGCAGAACAGCTTCGCCGACGCGGCCTCGGCCGGGGTCAGCTCGCCCGCGTCCAGGGCCTCCAGGGCGCGGTCGGCGACGGCCTGGGCTGCGTCCACCTCGGCCTGGCAGGCGGCCAGTTCGAACTTGGTGTTCTGGAAGTGCGCGACGGGCTTGCCGAAGACCGTGCGCTCCGTGACGTACTGCTGGGCGAAGCGCACGGCGGCCGCGGCCTGGGCGTAGGCGCCGAAGGCGATGCCCCAGCGCTCGGAGGCCAGGTTGTGGCCGAGGTAGGAGAAGCCCTTGCCCTCCTCGCCGAGCAGGTCCTCGACGGGCACCTTCACGTCGACGAAGGCCAGCTCGGCCGTGTCGGAGGTGCGCAGGCCCAGCTTGTCCAGCTTGCGGCCGATGGAGTAGCCCTCGGACTTGGTGTCCACGGCGAAGAGGGAGATGCCGAAGCGGCGGTCGTCCTCGCGCGGGGCGGAGGTGCGGGCGCAGACGATCACGCGGTCGGCGTGGACGCCGCCGGTGATGAAGGTCTTGGCGCCGTTGAGGACGTAGTGGGTGCCGTCCTCGGAGAGCTTGGCGGTGGTCTTCATGCCCGCGACGTCGGAGCCGGTGCCCGGCTCGGTCATGGCGAGCGCCCACATCTCCTCGCCGGTGACGAAGTGCGGCAGGTAGCGCTTCTTCTGCTCGTCGTCGGCCAGCATCTTGATGTAGGGGAGGGCGAGCAGCACGTGCACGCCGGAGCCGCCGAAGTTGACGCCCGCGCGGGCGGTCTCCTCGTAGAGCACGGCCTC
This sequence comes from Streptomyces sp. NPDC047014, assembly GCF_040644195.1. Lineage (NCBI taxonomy): Bacteria > Bacillati > Actinomycetota > Actinomycetes > Kitasatosporales > Streptomycetaceae > Streptomyces > Streptomyces sp. NPDC047014. The sequence goes on from NZ_JBEYVX010000027.1 coordinate 67,153, forward strand.
GAACTTGTGGGTGTCCAGGCCGGCGCCGCCGAACTCCTCGGGGACGTTGATGCCGAAGACGCCGAGCTCACCGAGCTTGTAGTAGAAGTCGCGCGGGGCCTGGCCCGCGGCGAACCACTCGTCGTAGACGGGGACGACCTCGGCCTCGACGAAGGCGCGGACGGTCTCGCGGAACGCCTCGTGGTCCTCGGTGAAAACGGTACGGCGCACGGCCGGCTCCCTTCGGTCGCGGCGGTCCGCCGCCATGGCTAAGCGCTTGCTCAGCCTAAGTTACCCGCCGGTCAAACTGGCTGTCCAGAGGCGGGGCCCCGGGGAAAGCGTGGGGTGCCTCACCCCGGGCGCCCCTCAGCCGCCGCCGGCGGCCGTCCGCAGCGCGAACCACAGCTCCATCCGCACGTCCGGGTCGTCCAGATCGCGGCCCAGCAGCGCCGCCGCGCGCGCGATCCGCTGGCGGACCGTGTTGCGGTGCACGCCCAGCGCCGCCGCCGTCCGGTCCCAGCTGCCGTGGTGGGCCAGCCAGCCGCGCAGGGTCTCCCGCAGCGCCGGTGGCAGCGGGCCGAGCAGCGCCTCGGCGTGGGCGCGCGCCTCGGCCTCGCCGACCAGGCCCGCGAGGCCCGGATCGGTGTGCCGGGCCAGCGGGGTCCGGGCCGCCTCCGCCCGGCCGAGCGCCCGCCCGGCCTGCGCGTCGGCCGCCGCGAGCGCGCCGGGCCCGGCCGGGGCGCTCACCCCGAGCCGCCATCCGGGCTGCGCGCCGGGCTCCCGGTCGGTGAGCAGGCGTACGGCGGGCCCGCGCGGGTCCAGCAGTACGGTGCCCAGCGCATCCGAGAGCGCCGCCGGGTCGCCTCCGCCGCGGGCGTGGACGGCGTACCAGGGCCCGGGGGCCAGCACCAGCGCCGGATCCCCGCCGAGCAGCAGGCGGGTGAGGGCCGCGGCCTCGTCCCCGGCCGGGCGGGAGGCGGTCAGCAGGCTCAGCAGGACGGCGGCGATGGAGGCGATGGTGTGGTCGCCCGCGGCCCGGCCGGGCACGGCCAGCGCCAGCACCCGCCCACCGCCCACGGCGTACGCCGCCAGGTGCGCCGGGCCGAGCGCGTCCGTGGCGGTGGCCGCGGAGCCGGGGGCCACCCGCCGGGCCAGCGCGTCCACGGCCGCCCGGACCTCCGCACCGGGCGGGGCCCCGGCCGCCCGGAGCGCCCCCTCGCCGGGGCCGGTGGCGGGCGGTGTCAGCAGGGCCGCCCAGCCGCCGAGGGCCGCCGCCAGCCGGGCGAGCACCGCGCCCACCGGATCGGGCCGGGCCGCGGCGGCGGCCAGGGCCTGCTGGGCCTCGGTGACCCGGCGCAGCTCCCGGGTACGGGCCTCCGCCATCAGCCGCCCGACCGTACGGGCGACCGCGGTGAAGGGGGTCCCCGGCGGCACCTCGACGAGCGGCAGCCCGTACCGCTCGCAGGCTTCGGCCAGCCCCGCCGGGACCCCCTCGTGCACCGGGGCCACGCCGAAGCCGAGCGCGGCGGCCCCGGCGCGGGCGAGCCGGCCCACGTAGGCGGCGGCCCCGTCCCCGGTCAGCTCGGCGCCGGCGGTGAGCAGCAGCTCCCCGCCGAGCAGGTACGGGGAGGGGTCCGCCATCTCGGAGGCGTGCACCCCGTGCAGCTCCGCCGCCGGGGGACCGGCGAGGTGGCGCAGGCCGAGCGCCCGCTCCGCGAGCAGCCCGCCGAGCGGCACGGGCGGGGTCAGCGGCTCCCCGGCGGCGGCGCGGCCGCCGGTGGGACCGGCGGCGGGGTCGGCGGCGGGGCCCGTACCGGGCTCGGGTTCGGACTCCGGCTCACGAGCAGGACCGGACATGGATGCTCCGTACATATTGGGTGGCCCAGATGGAGGAAACGTACACTCCCCACCCTCCCACGCCCCCCTTACGCTCGAAGGACCGCACACGTCAGGCCAGAGAAAGAGGCACAGCCATGAGCACGCAGCCGCGCGGACCCGTCGACTCCTCTCGCATCCCGCGCTACGCGGGCCCGGCGACCTTCGCCCGGCTGCCCCGCCTCGACGAGGTCGGCTCCGCCGACGTCGCCGTCGTCGGCGTGCCCTTCGACTCCGGTGTCTCCTACCGCCCCGGCGCCCGCTTCGGCGGCAACGCCATCCGCGAGGCGTCCCGCCTGCTGCGCCCCTACAACCCGGCCCAGGACGCCTCCCCCTTCGCCCTGGCGCAGGTCGCGGACGCCGGCGACATCGCCGTGAACCCCTTCAACATCAACGAGGCCGTCGAGACGGTCGAGGCCGCGGCCGACGAGCTGCTGGGCAACGGCTCCCGCCTGATGACCCTCGGCGGCGACCACACCATCGCCCTGCCCCTGCTGCGCTCCGTCGCCAAGAAGCACGGCCCCGTCGCCCTGCTGCACTTCGACGCGCACCTGGACACCTGGGACACCTACTTCGGCGCCGAGTACACCCACGGCACCCCGTTCCGCCGCGCCGTCGAGGAGGGCATCCTCGACACCGAGGCCCTGTCCCACGTCGGCACCCGCGGCCCGCTCTACGGCAAGCAGGACCTCGACGATGACGCCAAGATGGGCTTCGGCATCGTCACCTCGGCGGACGTCTACCGCCGCGGCGCCGACGAGGTGGCCGACCAGCTGCGCCAGCGCATCGGCGACCGCCCGCTGTACATCTCCATCGACATCGACGTGCTCGACCCGGCGCACGCCCCCGGCACCGGCACCCCCGAGGCGGGCGGCATGACCTCCCGCGAGCTGCTGGAGATCATCCGCGGACTGTCCTCCTGCAACCTCGTTTCCGCCGACGTGGTCGAGGTCGCCCCGGCGTACGATCACGCCGAGATCACCTCGGTCGCGGCCTCGCACACCGCGTACGAGCTCACCACGATCATGAGCCGTCAGATCGCGGCGGCGAAGGCGAAGTAGGAAGGGCACCACACCCCCGTGACGCACGACCACGACCTGGTACTCCGACCCACCGCGGCCCAGACGGCGGCCGCCCTCGCGCCGCCGCCGGGGCGGACGGGCGGGGACCTGGTCGTGGAGACGCTGCGCGGCCTCGGCGCGACCACCGTCTTCGGTCTGCCGGGGCAGCACGCGCTGGGCCTCTTCGACGCGGTCGGCCGCTCCGACCTGCGCCTGGTCACCCTGCGCGTGGAGAACAACGCCGGCTTCGCGGCCGACGCCTACGGCCGGATCACCGGCGAGGCGGTGCCGCTGCTGCTGTCCACGGGCCCCGGCGCGCTCACCGCGCTGCCCGCCCTCGCGGAGGCCGCGGCCGCCTCCTCCCCGGTGCTGGCCGTCTCCTCCCAGGTCCCCGTCGCGGGCCTCGGCGGCGGGCGCCGCGGGCATCTGCACGAGCTGCGGGACCAGGCCGCCTCCTTCCGGGAGGTGGTGAAGTCCGTCCACACCGCACGCACCGCCTCCCAGATCCCCTCCGTGATCGCGGAGGCGTGGGAATCGGCGCTCAGCGTGCCGCCCGGCCCGGTGTGGGTGGAGATCCCGGAGGACGTGCTGCGCGCGGAGACCTTCGTACCGCAGGTCACCGGCATGGACGCCACCCCGCACGAGCTGGCTCCGCGGCCCGAGCTGACCGCCCTGGCGGCGCACTGGCTGGAGAACGCCGCCCGCCCCGTGATCGTCGCGGGCGGCGGAGTGATCCGCTCCGACGCCGCGGGCAAGCTCCGGCAGCTCGCGGAGCGGCTGAACGCGCCCGTCGTCACCACCTTCGGCGGCAAGGGCGCCTTCCCCTGGAACCACCCGCTGTCGCTGCGCTCCTGGCTGGAGGACCGGCACACCACCGACTTCCTGGAGGACGCCGACGTCCTGCTGGTGGTCGGCTCGGGCCTGGGCGAGCTGTCCTCGAACTACCACACCTTCTTCCCCGCCGGCCGGGTGATCCAGATCGAGGCCGACCTCGGCAAGCTGGAGTCCAACCACCCCGCCCTCGGCATCCACGCCGATGCCCGCCTGGCCCTCCAGGCCCTGCTGGAGACCGTCGCCGAGCGCCCGGACCCGCAGGCTCCGGAGCGGGTCCGCGCCCTGCTCGCGGCGGTCGCGGACCGCATCGCCGGCCAGGACCTGGAGCTGGAGCAGGAGCTGCTGGCCTCTGTACGGGCCGCCCTCCCGGCCCGCTCCCCGTCCTTCTGGGACATGACGATCCTGGCCTACTGGGCCTGGTCCGCCTTCGACGCCAAGCACCCCAACACCATGCACTCGGCCCAGGGCGCGGGCGGCCTCGGCTACGCCTTCCCGGCGGCCCTCGGCGCCTGCGTAGCCGAGCCGGACACCCCGGTGCTGGCCGTCTCGGGCGACGGCGGGGCCATGTACTCGCTCGCCGAACTGGCCACCGCCCGCCAGCACGACCTGGACGTCACCTGGCTGATCGTGGACGACGGCGGCTACGGGATCCTCCGCGAGTACATGACCGACGCCTTCGAGGGCCGCACCACGGCCACGGAACTGACCCGGCCCGACTTCGTCGCCCTCGCGGAGTCCTTCGGCGTCCCGGCCGCCACGACCACCCCGGCCACCCTCCGCACCGACCTGGCGAAATCCCTCGCCACCCCCGGCCCCTCGGTCCTGGTCCTCCCGGCCACCCTGAAAATGTTCGCCCCCACCCACCTCTGAGCCCTCCCGCCCCACCGGCCGCGCGCGGGGCCCCTTTCGGGTGCTCCCCGCGTGCGCCGGAGGCTATGGCCATGGACGTTCGAATTGTTGCGGCGGGATGAAATCCGCCGGTCGGGGCGTTGCCGCTTCCGGCAGGACTGGACGAACGGGGAGGCCACACGTGGCGGCGGCGAAGACGGCGGCTGGGGAGAAACAGGGCTGGGGCAGGCGGCTCACCGCCTACACCTGGCGGTACAGGACCAACGTGCTGCTCGCACTGGGCTCCTCGCTGGCCGGTATGGCCGTCATGGCGGTCGTCCCCCTCGTCACCAAGGTGATCATCGACGATGTCATCGGGGACGGCACCCGGCCCATGGCCCCCTGGGCGGGGACCCTCATAGCCGCCGCCCTCCTCGTCTACGTCTTCACCTACATCCGCCGCTACTACGGCGGCCGGCTCGCCCTCGACGTGCAGCACGACCTGCGCACCGACATGTACGCCTCCATCGCCCGCCTCGACGGCCGACGCCAGGACGAGCTGTCCACCGGCCAGGTCGTCGGCCGCGCCACCAGCGACCTCCAGCTGATCCAGGGCCTGCTCTTCATGCTCCCGATGACCATCGGGAACTTCCTGCTCTTCGGGATGTCCCTCGGCATCATGCTGTGGCTGTCGCCGCTGCTGACCGTCGTCGCCCTGCTGATGGCCCCCGCGCTCTGGTTCATCGCCAAGCGCAGCCGCAAGAAGCTCTTCCCCGCCACCTGGTACGCCCAGGGCCAGGCCGCCGCCGTCGCGGGCGTCGTCGACGGGGCCGTGACCGGCGTCCGCGTGGTCAAGGGCTTCGGCCAGGAGGAGCAGGAGACCGGCAAGCTGCGCGCCGCCGGGCGCCGCCTCTTCGCCGGCCGGATGCGGGCCATCCGGCTCAACTCCCGCTACACGCCCGCCCTCCAGGCGGTCCCCGCGCTCGGCCAGGTCGCCATGCTGGCCCTCGGCGGCTGGATGGCCACCGAGGGGCGGGTCACCCTCGGTACTTTCGTCGCCTTCTCCACCTACCTCGCCCAGCTCGTCGGCCCGGTCCGCATGCTCGCCATGGTGCTCACCGTCGGCCAGCAGGCCCGCGCCGGTGTGGAGCGGGTCTACGAGCTCATCGACACCGAGCCCGCCATCGAGGAGGGCACCGGCGAACTGCCCGTCGACGCACCCGCCACCGTCTCCTTCGAGGACGTCCGCTTCGGCTACGACCCCGAACGGCCCGTGCTCGACGGCTTCTCGCTGTCCGTGGCCGAGGGCGAGACCGTCGCCGTCGTCGGCGCCTCCGGCAGCGGCAAGTCCACCGTCTCCCTCCTGCTGCCCCGCTTCTACGACGCCGACAGCGGCACCGTCCGCGTCGGCGGCCACGACGTCCGCGAGCTGACCTACGACTCCCTGCGCGCCGCCATCGGCCTGGTCCCGGAGGACTCCTTCCTCTTCTCCGACACCATCCGCGCCAACATCGCCTACGGGCACCCCGGCGCCACCGACGAGCAGATCGAGGCGGCCGCCCGCGCCGCCCAGGCCGACGGCTTCGTCCGCGCCCTGCCCGCCGGGTACGAGACCAAGGTCGGCGAGCAGGGGCTCACCCTCTCCGGCGGCCAGCGCCAGCGCGTCGCCCTCGCCCGCGCCATCCTCACCGACCCCCGGCTGCTGCTCCTGGACGACGCCACCTCCGCGGTGGACGCCCGCGTCGAGCACGAGATCCACGAGGCCCTGCGCTCCGTCATGGCAGGCCGCACCACCCTGCTCATCGCCCATCGCCGCTCCACGCTCGCGCTGGCCGACCGGATCGCCGTACTGGACCGCGGCCGGCTCGCCGACATCGGTACGCACGAGGAGCTGGAGGCCCGCTCCGCCCTCTACCGCAGGCTGCTCACCGACCCCGACGCGCTCGGCGGCGGCTCCCCGCGGACCCCGGAATCCCCGCTGATGAGCGAGTTCGAGCGGGATCTCGACCACGACATCGAACGGGACATCGAGATCGAGGCGGAGATCGACTCCGAGCCGGTCAACGCCAAGCGCCGCGTGTCCGGCGGGATCACCCCCGAGCTGTGGCGCCGCGAGGAGGAGGAGGCCGAGGCCGGGGAGAGCGCCCACGTGCCCGCCGCCGCGAGCGGCGCCCCCGGAGCCGGGCACTCCATGGCCGGCGCGGTGGCCGGTATGCCCGCCACCCCCGAACTACTCGCGCAGGTCGCGGCGCTGCCGCCCGCCGACGACAGGCCCGATGTGGACGAGGACCGGGCCGCGGCCGCCGAGGACAGCTACGGCCTGCGCCGCCTGCTCCGCGGCTTCTGGGCGCCGCTCGCCGTCAGCCTCGGCCTGGTCGCCGTGGACGCGGGCGCCGGTCTGCTGCTGCCGATCCTGATCCGGCACGGCATCGACCAGGGCGTGGAGCAGGCCGTGCTCGGCGCGGTGTGGGCGGCCTCCGCGCTCGGCCTCGGGCTCGTCCTCGCCCAGTGGGCCGCGCAGATCGCGGAGACCCGGATGACGGGCCGGACCGGCGAGCGCGTGCTGTACTCGCTGCGCGTGAAGATCTTCGCCCAGCTCCAGCGGCTCGGGCTGGACTATTACGAGCGCGAGCTGACCGGCAAGATCATGACGCGGATGACCACGGACGTGGACTCGCTCAGCACCTTCCTGCAGACCGGGCTGGTCACCGCCGTCGTCTCCGTCCTCACCTTCTTCGGCATCCTGGTCGCCCTGCTCGTGCTCGACGTCGAGCTGGCCCTGATCGTCTTCGCCACGCTGCCCGTGCTGGTCCTCGCGACGATCGTCTTCCGCCGCCGGTCGGTGGCCGCCTACGAGCTGGCCCGCGACCGGGTCAGCCTGGTCAACGCCGATCTCCAGGAGTCCGTCTCGGGCCTGCGCATCGTCCAGGCGTTCCGCCGCGAGGGCTCGGGCGCCGCCCGCTTCGCGGAGCGCAGCCACTCCTACCGCGAGGCCCGGGTCCGCGGCCAGTGGCTGATCTCGGTCTACTTCCCCTTCGTCCAGCTGCTGTCCTCGGCCGCCGCGGCCGTCGTACTGATCGTCGGCGCGGGCCGGGTGGAGGCCGGGACGCTCACCACCGGCGCGCTGGTCGCCTACCTGCTCTACATCGACCTGTTCTTCGCCCCCGTCCAGCAGCTCTCCCAGGTCTTCGACGGCTACCAGCAGGCCACCGTCTCCCTCGGCCGCATCCAGGACCTGCTGCGCGAGCCCACCACCACCCCGCGGCCCGAGCGGCCGCGGGCCCTGGCGGAGCTGCGCGGGGAGATCGCCTTCGAGGACGTCCGCTTCCAGTACGGGACGGCCGAGGAGCGCGGCGAGAAGGGCGAGGCCCTGGCCGGCATCAGCCTGCGCGTGCCGGCCGGGCAGACCGTGGCCTTCGTCGGCGAGACCGGGGCGGGCAAGTCCACCCTGGTCAAGATGGTGGCCCGGTTCTACGACCCCACCTCCGGCCGGGTCACCGCCGACGGCACCGACCTGCGCGAGCTGGACCTGACGGCCTACCGCCACCGGCTGGGGGTCGTCCCCCAGGAGTCCTACCTCTTCCAGGGGACCGTCCGCGACGCCATCGCCTACGGGCGGCCCGACGCGAGCGACGCCGAGGTGGAGGCCGCCGCCCGCGCGGTCGGGGCGCACGCCATGATCGCCACCCTGGAGGACGGCTACCTGCACACCGTCGCCGAGCGCGGACGCAACCTCTCCGCCGGTCAGCGCCAGCTGATCGCGCTCGCCCGCGCCGAGCTGGTGGACCCGGACGTACTGCTGCTCGACGAGGCCACCGCCGCCCTCGACCTGGCCACCGAGGCCCAGGTCAACCGGGCCACGGAGCGGCTGGCCGGCAAGCGCACCACCCTGGTGGTGGCGCACCGGCTGACCACCGCCGCCCGCGCCGACCGCGTGGTGGTCATGGACCGCGGCCAGGTCGTGGAGGACGGCACGCACGCCGAGCTGCTGGCGCGCGGCGGCCGGTACGCCGAGCTGTGGCGCACCTTCGTCGGGGAGGACGAGCGGGCCGCGGCCTGAGCCGCCGCCCCCTCGGGCCGAGGGGGCGGCCCCGGGATCAGAACTCGCCGAACAGCAGGTTCCCCGGGGCGTCCTCGTCGGTGCCGGTGTAGTACTCGCGTACGGCACCGAGGAGTTCGTCCACCGTCAGGGTGCCGTCCCCGTCCGCGTCGATCCGGCGGAACAGCGCCTCCGTGTCCTCCGGGCCCAGCCGGGTGCCGAACGCCTCCTGCGCCCGGTGGAACTCCTGCGGGCTGATGACCCCGTCCCCGTCGGTGTCGACGATGGTGAGGATCGCCCGCATCATCGGCCGGAAGCTGCGGTCGTAGGCCGGGCCGCCCTGCGCGTACAGCCGGGTCATGCCCTGCTGGTACTCCTCGGGGGTGACCTTGCCGTCCCGGTCCAGGTCCAGCTCGGTGAAGAGGTCCTGCCAGAAGTCGGCCAGCCCGCTCATCACCAGGGCGGCCTTGGGGGAGTCGGCCGGCTCGGCCAGGGCGGTCAGCAGCCGGGAGCCGAGCGCGATGATGTCGTCGGCGTCGATCACACCGCTGCGGTCGGCGTCCAGGTGGGTGAAGGCGCGCGCCAGCTTGCGGTCGAGCAGGTCGTTGGTCATGCGCCCCAGCGTAGAGGCCCGCCGGAAGCCGAACTTCCGCTGTCGCGGCGGGGAGTTGAGGATGCACTCGTACGAGGGAGCCGCGGGCGGCGGCGCCCCGTACGGGCCCTTGCGCGCGGCAACCTTCCGGGGGGCCCGGGCGTCGTACGTGCGTGCGTACATCGTGCGGACGACCGATCGGGGGACAAGGTGTTGCAGGGATGGCGGAGGCGCGGCCGGCGGGCCGCGTCGCTGGGGGTGTTCACGGCGGCCCTGTGGCTCTGCGTGGGCGGGCTGTTCGCCGGACCGCCGGTGCAGGCGGCGACCGGCGGCTGCCCGGGCCGGCTGGCCCGGACGGTGGCCTTCGACACGGGCGAGCTGCGCGTCTACAAGAGCCGCAACCGGGCCTGCGCGATGACCGTCGCCCGGGTCTCCGGCGAGGTGCGGCGGATGACGGTGAGCATCCAGCCGCGCGGCGGGGCGCCGGTGCGCGACGCCGGGCGGTTCACCCGGCACGCCGGGCCCGTCACGGTGGGCGCGATCAGCCGGTGTGTGTACGTCAAGGGCGCCGTGGGAGGCGGATCCGGCGAGTCCGGCTGGATCCTGTGCTGAGGCGGAGGCCCAACGAGGTCTGTTCAGCGGCGTGTTGACCCCGCTAGGTTCACGGCGACCGAAGTGAACTCAAGGGGAGGGTGAATGCGCAAGACGCTCGGATGGCTGCTGTCGCTCGTGGTGCTGATCGGCACCGTGGGCGCGGCCGGTTCCACGGCGCAAGCGGCCACCGCCGCGCGGCCGGCGGCCGCCGCGGACATCAAGGACCAGATCCTCGGCATTCCCGGGATGAGCCTGATCGAGGAGAAGCCGTACCCCGGCTACCGCTTCTTCGTACTGAACTACGAACAGCCGGTCGATCACCGGCAGCCGTGGAAGGGCACCTTCAAGCAGCGCCTGACCCTGTTGCACAAGGACGTCTCGCGGCCGTCGGTGTTCTTCACCTCCGGCTACAACGTCAACACCAACCCGCGCCGCAGCGAGCCGACGACCATCATCGACGGCAACCAGGTGTCGCTGGAGTATCGATTCTTCACACCCTCCCGGCCCGACCCGGCCAACTGGGCGAACCTGGACATCTGGCAGGCCGCCAGCGACCAGCACCGGATCTTCACCGCCCTCAAGAAGATCTACAAGAAGAACTGGCTGTCCACCGGCGGCAGCAAGGGCGGGATGACGGCCACGTACTACGAGCGCTTCTACCCGCGCGACATGGACGGCGTCGTGGCCTACGTGGCCCCGAACGACGTCGCCAACAAGGAGGACTCGGCCTACGACCGGTTCTTCGCCAAGGTCGGCACCAAGGAGTGCCGCGACCGGCTGAACGCGGTGCAGCGCGAGGCCCTGGTACGCCGTGAGCCGCTGGAGGCCAAGTACGCGGCGGCCGCGGCCTCCGAGGGCTGGACCTTCACCACCGTCGGCAGCCTGGACAAGGCGTACGAGGCCGTCGTCCTCGACTACGTCTGGGCCTTCTGGCAGTACAGCCTGCTCGCGGACTGCTCCGCGATCCCGGCCGCCGCCACCGCCTCCGACCAGCAGATCTGGGACTCGATCGACGCGATCTCCGGCTTCTCGGCCTACACCGACCAGGGCCTCCAGACGTACACGCCGTACTACTACCAGGCGGGTACCCAGCTGGGCTCCCCGGACATCAAGCAGCCGCACCTGGGCAACCTGAGCCGCTACGGCTACCAGCCGCCGCGCAACTTCGTGCCCCGCGAGATCCCCATGACCTTCCAGCCGGGGGCCATGGCGGACGTGGACCGCTGGGTGCGCGACAACGCCCACCAGATGCTGTTCGTGTACGGCCAGAACGACCCGTGGGGAGCCGAGCCCTTCCGCATCGGCTACGGGGCGCGCGACAGCTACGTGATGATCGCGCCGGGCGCCAACCACGGGGCCAACGTGGCCCAGCTGCTGGACGGCGAGAAGACCCTCGCCACCGCGAAGATCCTCCAGTGGGCCGGCGTGGCTCCCGCCGCCGCGCTCGCGGACACCGGCCGGGCGGCGCCGCTGGCCTCGCCGGACGCGGTGGGTGGTGAAGTTCTTCCCGGCGGCGGGGGCGGAGGCGGCGGCACTAGGCTCATGCCCAGCGCTCACACTGGCACTGGCGCTGGCGCTCACAGCCC
>NZ_JBEYVX010000028.1:0-74876 GCF_040644195.1 Streptomyces sp. NPDC047014
ACGAGACGGGGAAGTTCTACGGGGTCACCTGAGCCGGTGCCCGGGCCCCTTCTCCGGGGCCGTGCCTACGCGAGGCCCAGGGCGGGCATCGCGTACCGGAGCCGCACCGGGGGGTCCGCCGGTCCGCGCCGGCCCGTCTTCCCGGCCGCGGACCCGGTAGCCGGGGGAACGCCCCGGCCACCGAACGGTCTTCGCGGTGCCCGCCCCACCGGCTGGGTCCGGACCGCCCGCTTCCCTCGAACGGGGGAATCCGCCGTCCCGCGGCCGACCGGGTACCGTCCCATCCGCACGCGCGTCCGCTACGAAGAACGCTCAGAGGCAACAGCCCGCGCCCCAAGGATCTGCGGCCGGACCGTCCCGGGAGACGGCCCGGCCCCGCTCTACCGACAAGGACCACCATGCGATGGACACCCAGCCCCCCGACGGCCGCGCCAGGCCGCCCCTTCGCCTGGTCGGCACGGCCGGAGCCCGGCCGGTGAACCAACCCATCCCCTTCGGCACCGGTCATACCGGCCGCCCACGCCCCGGTGACCTCGCCGAGGTCATGCAGCAGGTCGCCCACGGCGACAAGCAGGCGTTCACCGTCCTCTACGACGCCCTCGCGCCCATGGTCTTCGGCATCGTCGTCAAGGTCGTCCGCGACCGGGCGCAGTCCGAGGAGGTCGCCCAGGAGGTCATGATCGACCTGTGGCGGCAGGCCGCCCGCTACCGCGCCGACGCCGGCAGCGTCAGCACCTGGGCCGCCACCATCGCCCACCGCCGGGCCGTGGACCGGGTCCGCTCCGCCCAGGCGGCCGCCGACCGCGAGCAGGCCCAGGCCGCCCGCGAGCACCGCACCGCCTTCGACGAGGTCGCCGAACAGGTCGAGACCCGCCTGGAGAGCGAGCAGGTACGCCGCTGCATGCGCGGCCTGACCGAGCTCCAGAGGCAGGCCGTGACCCTGGCCTACTACCGGGGGCTGACCTACCGTGAAGTCGCGGAGGCCCTGCGCACACCGCTTCCGACCATCAAGACACGCATGCGCGACGGACTCATCCGGCTCCGCGACTGCATGGGGGTGACCACATGAAGCAGCACCACACCGATGTCCACTCCCTCGCCGCCGCGTACGCCCTGGGCGCCCTGGACCCCGCCGAACAGGAGGCGTTCACGGCCCATCTGCCGTACTGCGAGGAGTGCCTGCGCGAGGCCGCCGAGTTCGAGGCGACCACCGCACGGCTCGCGGCCGCCGCGTCCCAGCCCCCGCCGCCCGAGATGCGGGAGCGGACCCTGGCCGCGATCGACGGGGTGCGGCAGCTGCCCCCGAGGCTCCCCGCGACCGCCTCCACCACCACCCTCGGCGGCATCCTGCGGCGCCGGGCCCTGCCCCTCGCGCTGGCCGCCAGCCTGGTCGCCGCCGCCTCCTTCGCGGGGCTCGCCGCCTGGCAGCACCAGCAGGCCGGCGACGAGCAGCAGCGGGCCCGCCGGGCCGAGCAGCGCCTCGACACCGTCAGCACGGTCCTGGCCGCGCCCGACGCCCGTACCGTCCACGGGCGGGCCGGGAACGGGGCCCTGACCACCGTCGTGTCCTCCGACCGGCAGAACAAGGCCGTGTTCTCGGCGAGCGGACTGCCCGCGCCCGCCGCGGGGATGACGTACCAGCTCTGGCTGGACCACGACGGCACCATGGTGCCCGCCGGGCTCATCGACCGGGACGGCACCGTCCTCATGGACGGGAACCCGGCCGACGCCGGAGCCGTCGGGCTCACCCTGGAACCGGCCGGCGGATCGCCCAGTCCCACCAGCGCCCCGCTGCTGCTGATGCGGCTGCCCGCCTGACCGGCGGCGGTCCCGGATCCGCTGCCACCGCCCGGCCCGGGGCGGCGGCAGCGGATCCCTCACGCCCCATCCGTAATTTCCTGCCCCGTTCACCCATCCGGACGTCGCTCCGCGGCGAAGTACGGGTGAACAGCGCCGCAGCCGCGGCGTGCCGGAGGGTGGGAGCTCGTGGTGGAACAGCGCAAGGCGGCCGTCGTGGGGGCCGGGGTGGCGGGTCTGACGGCCGCGTACATCCTGGCGTCCTCGTACGAGGTGACCCTGTACGAGGCGGACGACCGGCTCGGCGGGCACGCCCACACCCATGAGACGGCGGGGCCGGGCGGCCGCCCCCTCTCCGTGGACTCGGGGTTCATCGTCCACAACGAGCGCACCTACCCCACCCTCCTGAGGCTGTTCCGGGAGCTGGGCATCGGCACCCAGGACGCCGAGATGAGCATGTCCGTACGGTGCGACGGCTGCGGCCTGGAGTACGCGGGCGCCCGTGGCCCCGCCGCCCTGTTCGCCTCACCGGCCGCCCGGCGGGGCCGCCACCTGCGGCTCCTGGCCGAGGTGCCGCGCTTCCACCGCAGCGCCCGGCGCCTCCTCGCCCGCGAACCGTCCCCGCACCTCACCCTGGGGGACTTCCTGCGCGCGGGCCGCTTCTCGCCCTACTTCGTCAGCCACTTCGCGCTGCCGCTGGTCTCGGCCGTCTGGTCCTGCCCCGCGCGCACCGCGCTGTCCTACCCGGCGGCCTACCTCTTCGCCTTCCTCGACCACCACGGCCTGCTGTCCGTCACCGGCTCCCCGCAGTGGAAGACCGTCACCGGAGGCTCCGCCGCCTACGTGGCCGCCGCGGCCAAGCACGTGCAGCGCGTCCACACCTCCAGCCCCGTCGAAGCCGTCCGGCGCACCGCCGACGGAGTCCTGGTCACCACCGCGGAGGGCCGCACCGACACCCACGACGCCGTGGTGATCGCCACCCACCCCGACCAGGCACTGCGCCTGCTCGCCGACCCCACCGAGGACGAGAAGCGGCTCCTGGGCGCCTTCACCTACTCCCGGAACCCCACCGTGCTCCACACCGACACCCGCGTCCTGCCGCGCTCACCGCACGCCCGCGCCTCCTGGAACTACCGGATGACCGGCTGCGACCCCACCACCGAACCGGTGCGCGTCAGCTACGACATGCAGCGCCTCCAGCGGCTGCCCGAAGGCGCCGACCACGTGGTCACCCTCGGCGGGGAGGACGGCATCGACCCCGGCAGCGTCGTGGCGCGCATGGTCTACGAACACCCTGTCTACACCCCCGACTCGGTCGCCGCGCAGCGCCAACTGCCCCGCCTGCACACGGGCGTGACCGCCTACGCAGGTGCCTGGCACGGCTGGGGATTCCACGAGGACGGCTGCCGCTCCGGCGCGGACGCCGCCCGGTCCCTGGGGGTCCGCTGGTGACCGGCGCCGAAGGAACGGCCGCCCTCTACGAGTGCGTGGTCGCGCACGCCCGCACCACCCCGCTGCGGCACTCCTTCCGGCACCGCACCTACCTGTGGTGCGTGGACCTGGACCGGCTGCCCGTACTGCCCCGGCCGATGCGCCCGCTCGCCCGGTTCGACGCCCGCGACCACTTCACCGGCACCTCCGGCACCATCCGCGCCGGACTCGACGCCTACCTCGCCACCCACGGCATCGACCTGGACGGCGGGAGCGTCACGATGCTCGCGCACGCCCGGGTGTTCGGCTTCGTCTTCAACCCGCTCAGCGTGTACTGGTGCCACGACCGCTCCGGCGCCCTCGTCTGCGTCGTGGCCGAGGTCCACAACACCTACGGGCAGCGCCACTGCTACCTGCTGCGCACCGACGAGGCCGACGAGGCGGAGACCGACAAGGAGTTCTACGTCTCGCCCTTCTTCGCGGTCGAGGGCCGCTACCGGATGCGGCTGCCGCTGCCCGGGGACCGGCTGCGCCTCGCCGTCCACCTCGACCACGCGGAGGGCCGGGCGTTCACCGCCGTCGTCCGGGGCCGCCGGCGTCCCGCCACCGTCCCCGCCCTGCTGTCCGCCGCCGTCCGCAGACCGTGGTCCACCGCCGCCGTCTGGGCCGGTATCCGCCGCCACGGCATCGCCCTGCTGCTGCGCGGTCTGCCCGTACACCCCCGTCCCCGGTCCACCCCGCAGGAAGGCACGCCGTCGTGACCCAGCCCGCCACCACGTCCCCCGGCCGTATCCGGCCGTCCGGCCGCGCCGTCGGGATCCCCCCGCAGACCGAGCCCCGCCGGGGGGCGGCCCGCGCCGCCGGGACCGCCGCGCCCGCGGGGCGCCGTACCGAGGTGGACGCGGAGCGCTGGCCCGACGTGGCCCGGCCGCCGTCCGCCGGAGCCGCCCGGACCGCCGTCGCCCGCCGGCTCGTGGGCCGCGCCCTGGACCGGCTGGAGCTGACCACGCCCGGCGCGGAGGGCCCGCTGCTCACGCTCCACGACCCCGACGCCTTCCACCGGCGCATCGGACGCGACGGCCTCATCGGCTTCGGCGAGTCCTACATGGCCGGGGAATGGGACAGCGAGGACCTGGCCGGCGTACTGACCGTGCTCGCACGGCATGTCGACGAGCTGGTGCCCGCCCCGCTGCGGCGGCTGCGCGGGCTGTGGGTGTCCGCCCGGCCCGCCGCCGACCGCAACACCCGCGCCGGGGCCCGCGAGAACATCCAGCGCCACTACGACCTGTCGAACGACCTGTTCTCCGCCTTCCTCGACCCGACCCTCTCCTACTCCTCCGCCGTCTTCACCGGCTTCCCCGCCCGCTCCGCCGACCTCCCCGAGGCCCAGCACCGCAAGATCGACCGCCTCCTGGACCTCGCCCGGGTCGGCGACGGCACCCGGCTGCTGGAGATCGGCACCGGCTGGGGCGAACTCGCCCTGCGGGCCGCCGCCCGGGGCGCCCGGGTCACCACCCTGACCCTCTCCGCCGAACAGGCCGACCTGGCCCGCGCCCGCATCGCCGCCGCCGGACTCTCCGACCGGGTGGACGTGCAACTGCGCGACTACCGCGACGCCGAGGGCCGCTACGACGCCGTGGTCAGCGTCGAGATGATCGAGGCCGTCGGCGCCGAGTTCTGGCAGTCCTACTTCACCGCACTGCGCCGCGCCCTCGCCCCCGGCGGCCGGATCGCCCTGCAGTCCATCACCATGGGCCACCAGCAGATGCTGCACACCGCCGCCACCCACACCTGGATCAGCAAGTACGTCTTCCCCGGCGGCCTGATCCCCTCCCGCCGGGCCATCACCGAGCACTCCGCCGCCGCCGGTCTGACCGTCGCCGCCGACCACGGCTACGGAGAGCACTACGCGGAGACCCTGCGCCTGTGGCGGGAGCGGTTCACCGCCGCCCGGCCCACCGTCACCGCCCTCGGCTTCGACACCGTCTTCCAGCGCATGTGGGAGTTCTACCTGGCCTACTCGGAAGCCGGATTCCGCTCCGGCTACCTCGACGTGCGCCAGCTGCTCCTCACCGAAGGGACCCACCGATGAGGCCCGCCGCCGACACACTCGCCCAGCTCCTCGGCCACCTCCTCCCGGGGCCCCTCCCCGTACGCGTCCGCGCCTGGGACGGCAGCCAGTCCGGCCCCGCGGACGCCCCCCTGGTCACACTCCGCTCACCGGCCGCCCTGCGGCGCGTGCTCTGGCAGCCGGGCGAACTCGGCCTCGCCGAGGCGTACGTCACCGGCGACCTCGACGTGGACGGAGACCTCGCCGAGGCCCTGTCCCGGGCCGGCCGGACCGTCCGCGACCGGCCCGCCTCCCGCCCCCGGCCCGCCGGCATGGCGGCGGCCGCGGCACTCGCCGTACGCCTCGGCGCCGCCGGTCCGCCCCCGCCGCGCCCCGACGGGCGGGCCCGGCTGAGCGGCCCCCTGCACAGCGCCTCCCGGGACCGGGCCGCGATCAGCCACCACTACGACCTCTCGAACGAGTTCTACGCCCTCCTCCTCGACCCCTCCATGGCGTACTCCTGCGCCTACTGGACCCGGCCCGACGACCCCGCGTACACCCTCGCCGACGCCCAGCGCGACAAGCTCGAACTGATCTGCCGCAAACTCGGGCTGCGCGCCGGGGACCGGCTGCTCGACGTGGGCTGCGGCTGGGGCTCCCTCACCGTGCACGCCGCCCGCGAGCACAAGGCGCGCGTCACCGCCGTCACCCTCTCCCGCGCCCAGCGCGACTTCGTCGCCGAGCGGGCCGCACGCGAGGGCGTGGCCGACCTGGTCGACGTCACCCTCCGGCACTGGCGGCACATCGACGGCGGAGGCTACGACGCGGCCGCCGCCGTGGAGATGGGCGAACACGTCGGAGACGCCGAATACCCCGCCTTCAGCAAAAAACTGCACGACGCGCTGCGCCCCGAGGGCCGGCTGCTGATCCAGCAGATGTCGCGCGGCGCCCACGCCCCCGGCGGCGGGGCCTTCATCGAGACGTACATCGCCCCCGACATGCACATGCGCCCCGTCGGCCGGACCGTGGACCTGCTGGAGGACGCGGGCCTGGAGGTGCGCTCCACCGAAGCCCTCCGCGAGCACTACACCACCACTATCGACGCCTGGCGCACCACCCTGGAAGAGCGCTGGGAGGAGGTCCGCGCCCTGGTCGGGGAGACCACAGGCCGGGTGTGGCGCCTCTACCTGGCCGGCGCCTCGCTCGCCTTCGCCGAACGCCGTATGGGCGTGGACCAGATCCTCGCCGTACGCCCCACCCGTGAAGGGAGCTCCGCCATGCCGGCCACCCCCGCCACCTGGTACACGGAGAGCCCGGCATGACCGGCACCGACTGGGGGGCCCTCGGCCTCAACCTCGCCGTCACCGCCGGCGCGGCGGGGGCGGTACTCCTCGCCACCTTCGCCGTGGCCGTGCGGCGCGGGCTGCACCGCATCGTCGACATCGCGTGGGGTCTCGCCTTCGCCGCCGTCGCCCTCGCCACCTGGCTGCTCTCCGCCGGGCACGGCGACGACTGGCGGCGGCTGCTCGTCGCCGCGGCCACCGCCGTCTGGGGGCTGCGGCTCTCCGCGCACATCGCCTGGCGCTCGCGCGGCCACGGCGAGGACCCGCGCTACACCGCCCTCCTGGACAAGGCCCGCGGCAACCGGACCCTGTACGCCCTGCGCACCGTCTACCTCGCGCAGGCGGCCCTGGTCTGGCTGATCTCCCTGCCCGTGCAGGCCGCCTCCTACAGCTCCGTACCCCTGGGCCTCCTGGCCTTCTGCGGGATCGCGGTCTGGGCCCTCGGGATCGGCTTCGAGGCCGTCGGCGACCATCAGCTGGCACGCTTCAAGCAGGACCCCGCCCACCGCGGACGCATCATGGACCAGGGCCTGTGGGCCTGGACCCGGCACCCCAACTACTTCGGGGACAGCCTCGTCTGGTGGGGGCTGTACCTGCTGGCCTGCACCGCCTGGCAGCCGGCCCTCGCCGTCCTGGTCTCCCCGGTGCTGATGACCCTGCTGCTGACCGTCGGCAGCGGCAAACGCCTCCTGGAGAAGCACATGGCGGACCGCCCCGGCTACGCCGAGTACGCCGCCCGCACCAGCGGCTTCTTCCCGCTGCCACCGGGCCGGGGCGGCGCGGCACACGGAGGCCGTGCATGAGCGGCGCTCCGGAAACCGGGGGAGCGGCGGCCGTCCCGGCCCTGCTGCCCGTGTCCGGCGGGCCGCCGCCGGGCACGGCGAAGGCCGCCGTCCTGCTGCTGCACGGCGGCCGCGCGGACGCCCTGGAGCCCCCCACCTGGCTGAACCTGCCGGCCCGGCGCATGCGGCCCTTCGAGGCGGCCGTCGTCCGGGCCACCGCGGAGGAGGCGGTGCTCGTCGCCCGGGTCCGCTACCGCTACCGGGGCTGGAACGGCCCCCACGCCCACCCCGTCGCCGATGTGCACCGCGCCCTGGACGAGCTGCGCGCCCTGGCCGGGCCCGTGCCCGTCGTCCTCGTCGGGCATTCCCTCGGCGGCCGGGCCGCGCTCCGCGCCGCGGCGGAGCCCCAGGTCACCGGCGTGGTCGCGCTCGCGCCCTGGTGCCCGCCCGGGGAGCCCACCGCCCACCTGCGCGGCCGTACCGTCGTCGCCCTCCACGACGAGGCCGACCGCGTCACGAGCGCGGCCGACACCTGGGCCTGCCTGGGCCGCGCCCACCACGACGGCGCCCGCGTCCTGGGCATCCGGATGCCGGCGGGCGGCCACGCCATGGTCCGCCGGGCGGGGCTCTGGCACCGGATCACCGCCGAGGCCACGGCGGACCTGCTCGGCCTCGCCCCCGGCCCGTCCCTCCTCGACGGGGACCCCGGCTGGAGCGGGCGCCCGAGGCCCGCCGGATCCCTGTCGCGGGAGGGCTCAGTCCGACGGTGACCAGAGCGCTGCCAGGCGCCCCGCGCCCGGGGTGAGGGCGTCCCAGCCGCCCGGCAGGTCCACCACCACGACGCCCGAGGTGGGGAACCGCGCCCGCAGCCGCTCCAGCTCCTCCGCCTCGCCGCTCCCGCACAGGGCCGAAGCCAGCTCGTGGATGCCGGTGTTGTGCCCGACCAGCGCCACGCAGCCGAGGCCCGCGCCGCGCTCCGCCAGTACCGTGACCAGGGTGTTCGGGGCCGCGTCGTACAGCCTGTCGTCGTACACGGCCGGCGGCGGCGAGGGCAGCGCCGGGACGGCCAGCTGCCAGGTCTGCCGGGTCCGGCGGGCCGGGGAGCACAGCGCCAGATCGGGCAGGTGACCGGAGCGGGCCAGCCACTCACCGGTGCGCGGGGCGTCGGCCCGGCCGCGATCGCTCAGGGCGCGCTCGAAATCGTCGGCGGGATCCCCTTTGGGCACCGCCTTGGCGTGCCGCACCAGCAGCAGCCGGCTCCCGGCCGCCGCACCGTCGGAGTGCGAGGACATGCCCTCTCCGTTTCTACGGGTCTACGGGTCCACGGGTCTACGGTCATGGTGCGGCCCCGGCGACGGGCCCGCACCCTCATGGCAGGTAGGACTCCAGCGTGCCCCGGCGCCGCACGTCCAGCGTGGCGCAGTGGAAGGAGCCCCCGAACGGGGCGTAGTGCTGGAGGTCGCAGGGGACCGGCTCGAAGCCCCACGCCTCCAGGGCCCGCAGCATGCCGGTCTGCTTGCGCTCCGCGATGACGCGTCCGTCACCGATCGAGAGCACGTTCATGCTGAGCCACTTCCCGCACATCGAGGTGATGCCCAGCAGGCGCTCGTCCACCGGCTCGGGCTCCGGGGCCACCAGCACCTCCCAGGAGTCCAGCACTGCCGGCAGCCGGCCGATGTCGATGTACTCGGGATTGACCAGCACCCGGCCGGGCGCCAGCGGCAGGAAGGTCGTGTCGATGTGCATGGGGGCCGGGCAGCGGCTCTCGATCTCGTGGATGCGGTAGCCGGGCCCCAGATGCCGGCGCAGCCACTCGATGCCCATGCGGTTGGTGACATTGCTCCGGGTCACGAAGAGGTCCCGCCCCGCCCGGACGAAATCGGCGGCGTCGAAGACCGGCTCGAACTCGGTGAGGATGTAGCGCGCGGGCGGGCCCGTCCGCGGAGCGCGGTAGTCCGGCTCGTACAGCGCCTCCGTGAGCTGCGGTCGCGGCGCCGCCGTCCAGCGCGCGCCGCGCCGGAAGTAGTCCTTGAGCAGGGTGCGGTAGGCGTGGCTCTCGAAGTACCGGCAGGGCCACGCCATCGGCGTCTCGATGATCTCCTCGCCGACCACCAGCAGGCAGTCGCGGGGGCAGCTCGTGCAGAATCCGCGCGAGGACCAGTCGGGTGTGGCGAACCGCCGCGTGTGGTCGACCGGGTCCGGGCGCGTCACCGTGATCCCCAGGGACCGCAGCAGGGCGATGAACCGGTCCAGCTCGTGCTGCGCCGTCTCCACCAGGATCCGCGGATAGCGCCGGCCCGCCGCCATCCCTTGCAGATGCGCCGCCCAGGGCGGGATGTTGCAGGCCACGACCGGATGCCGGGAGGGGAACGTCGCATGGTCGAGCCGCCCCACGACGACCTCCTCCAGCGGATCCCACTCGTTGTGCGAGCTCACCGCCGGCCCGTCCGGTCGCTGTACTGCCGCCATCTGGACCGCCTTCCCTGTACGGGGTCGGGACCTCCCACTCTCCGGCGCCGCCGGAGGCCGCGCGACACGGCGTACGACAGCCGGGTGCGCCCGTCCGGGTGGTCCCTCCCGATCCGGCGGGGGCCGCACTAGGCTCCGCAGGATGGAACGCGCAGAAGTGCTCAAGCGAGTGATCGCCATCCTCACCGACGCCCAGGACATCCGCCGCGCCGCCGAGGCGGGCGAGTACACCGACACCCCGGACGGCACGGAGGAGCAGGGCGACACCGCGGGGGTGGCCACCCTGCTCCTCAACGAGATGCTGCCCTCGATCAGGGTCCCGGCCGACGCGACCCCGCAGCAGGTGGCGTCCCTGGTCGCGGAGGCGCTCGGCCCGGCCCTGCACACGATGGTCTCCGGATTCAGCCTGGCCTTCACCAGCCTCGCGATGGTGCACGACAGCGGGCGCACCGACATGACCTCCGTCGAGGTCCTCCAGGAACTCGCCCTGGAGATCGAGGCGGGCACCTACGACGAAGGCGCGTAGGGCCCGCCTCCGCACCGGCTCACTCCGCGTCGTCACCGTCCTCGTGGGCCATCTTCCGTTCCTGCCGCATCCTCAGCTCCTCCGGGGTCTTCCCGGCGACCGGCTTGCTGGCCTCCGGGTGGACCGGGTCCGGACCGGGGTGCTCCTGGGCCTGCTCCTCACGGCCCTTCCCCGGCGTCTGACGCTTCTGCTCCGCACCCTCCATGGCTACCGCTCCCTCGCAGATGTGGTCTACAGGTATCCGGACACCCCGCCTACCCGCGGATCGCCCGGCCACCCTCCTCGTAGGTCCATCCTGGTGCGATCCGACCCGCGCGGCCACGCCACGCGTCATTCGGCCCACCTGCGGGAAGGCGCCCCGACATGCCCGAAACGATCACTACGCTCGCCACCCGTTTCGCCCGGCGGCGCCGGGAGCCCGTCGCCGTACAGGCCCTGCGCTCCACCGCCGCGGCCGTCATCAGTTATGTCGTCGCCCTGCGCCTCAGCAGCGAACCGCTTCCCCTGACCGCCCCCCTCACCGCCCTGCTCGTCGTCCAGGTCACCCTTTACTCCACCCTCACCACCAGCGTCCGCCGGGTGAACTCGGTGGTCGTCGGCGTGCTCATCGCCATCGGGTTCAGTGCCCTCGTCGGCCTGACCTGGTGGAGCCTCGGCCTGCTGATCCTGGCCTCCCTCGTCGTCGGCCACCTGGTCCGCGTGGACGAGTTCGTGCCCGAGGTCGCCATCAGCGCCATGCTCGTCCTCGGCGTCACCCAGGTCACCGACACCGCCTGGGACCGCGTACTGGAAACGATCATCGGCGCGGTGGTGGGCCTCCTCGTCAACCTGCTGCTCGCCCCGCCCCTGTGGGTCGGCCCGGCGGGCGCCGCGATCACCGACCTGGCCGGACGCATGAGCCGGCTGCTCGACCACCTCGGCGAGGAACCCCTCGGCCCCGCCAAGGTCGAACAGGCCGCCGCCCGGCTCCACGAGGCACGCCGGCTCGACAACGACATCGCCCTGGTCGACGCCGCCCTCCGGCAGGCCGAGGACAGCCTCCGGCTCAACCCCAGGGTCAAGGAGGGCCTGCTCTTCCGGCTGGTGCTGCGCACCGGGCTCGACACCCTGGAGATCTGCGCCGTCGTCCTCCGCGTCGCCTGCCGGACCCTCACCGACCTGGCCAAGGCCCACCCCGACGGCCCGCTCTTCGAGCCCCGCACCGCCGACGCACTGCGGGAGGTACTGCGGCACACCGCCGTCGCCGTGGACAGCTTCGCCCTGCTGATCACCGCGCAGGTCAGCGCCAACGCCGAGGAGGCCGAGGCCGTGCTCACCGCCGAGCTCGCCGTGGCCCGTACACACCGCGACCGGCTCGCCGGGCTGCTGCTCACCGCCGCCCGCGAGGACCCGGCGCACTGGCAGCTGCGCGGGGCGCTGCTCAGCGAGATCGACCGGGTCCTCGACGAACTGGGCGTGGACAAGCGCTCCCAGCGCCTGCTGGAGGAACTGGACCGGCACACCCGCACCCGGCACACCGGCCGCTTCGGCCGCCTGCTCACCAAGCGCCCTCGGCTGCGCCTGCCCCGCCGCGCACGCGGTGCGGCCCGCGAGGAGGGGTAGGCGCCCCCGGAGGAGTCCGCATCCGAGCCGGGGAGGCCCCCATGAACGCCACGAGGACGACAACGGCCCGCCGGATACTCGACGAGTACGGCGAGACCTACGCCCACGAGGCCGGCATCCGGCTCCGCGACACCCCTGCGCCGCTCTACCAGGTCCTCGTCCTGAGCGTCCTGCTCTCGGCGCCGATCCGGGCCGGCACCGCCGTCGCGGCGGCCCGCGAGCTGTTCGCGGACGGCCTGCGCACCCCGCGCCGCATGGCCGACGCCACCTGGCAGCGGCGCGTCGACGCCCTCGGCCGCGCGCACTACCGCCGGTACGACGAGTCCACCTCCACCGCCCTCGGCGACGGGGCCCGGCTCCTGCTCGACCGCCACCACGGCGACCTGCGGGAACTGCGCGAGGAAGCCGGCGGGGACCCGGACCGCCTCCGCGCACTGCTCCAGGAGATCCCGCGCATCGGCCCCACGGGCGCCGACATCTTCTGCCGCGAGGTCCAGACCCTCTGGCCGGAGCTGCGCCCGTACGCCGACCGGCGGGTCCGCGAGGCCGCCTCGGGCGCGGGCCTGCCCCGCACCCCGAAGGCCCTGGCCCGGCTCGTCGCACCCGGCGAGTTCACCCGCCTCGCGGACGGCCTGGTCCGGATGAGCCTCACCCCGGGCGCCGCCGGGAAGCCGCGCGGCGCGTGACACGGCCGCACCGGGATCCCCGAAGCGGCCCCGGCCGGGCCCCGGGTGCGCGACAGTAGGGGCATGGTGCACGTACTCGGCAGCAGGATCCTGCTGCGCCCCACGGACCCCGACCGCTCGCGCGCCTTCTACGGGGACACCCTCGGGCTCGCCGTCCACCGCGAGTTCGGCACCGGCCCCGAACGCGGCACCGTCTACTTCCTCGGCGGCGGCTTCCTGGAGGTCTCCGGGCGCGCCGACGAGCCGCCCGCCCCGGGCATGCGGCTGTGGCTCCAGGTCGCGGACGCGGCAGCGGCGTACGAGGAACTGCGCGCGCGGGGCGCCGAGATCCTGCGGCCCCCCGTACGCGAGCCCTGGGGGCTGATCGAGATGTGGATCGCGGACCCCGACGGGGTGCGGATCGCGGTGGTGGAGGTCCCCGAGGACCATCCGCTGCGCTACCGCCCCTGACCCGGCCGCGGGTGCTCAGACGGGGCGCAGATGGCCCCGGCGCCGCCACTCCCGCGCCAGCAGGCCGTAGGAGCGCACCCGGGCCGCGTGGTCGTGCGTGATCGTCGTGATCAGCAGCTCGTCCGCCCCCGTGGCCTCCCGCAGCACCTCCAGCCGGTCGGCCACCGCGGCCGCCGATCCCACGAACCGGGTCTCCGTACGGTCGGCCACCAGCGCCTCGTCGGCCGCGGACCAGGGCAGGGCGCGCGCCTCGGCCGGAGCGGGGTAGGGGATGGCGCCCTCCCCGCTGCGGATGCTCCTTACCCAGGCGGCGTACCCGGTGGCCAGCTCGGCGGCCGCCGTGGCGTCCTCGGCCACGACCACATCGGCGGACACCGTCAGATACGGCCGGTCCAGCTCCGCCGACGGCTTGAAGGCCGCCCGGTACCCTTCGGCGGCCTCCAGGACCGTCGCCGGGCTGACGTGGTAGTTCGCCGCGAAGCGCAGGCCGTTGCGGCCCGCCGTCTCCGCGCTGATCCCACCGCTGCTGCCCAGGATCCACACCTGTACGTCGGCCCCCTCGCCCGGCACCGCGTGCGCCTCCACCCCGTCCGGGCCGCGGTAGTCGCCGCGCAGCAGCGCGAGCACGTCGTCGATCTGCTCGGCGTACTCCTGGGGCCGCGCCCCGGGCAGGTGGAGCAGCCTCTGCCGGAGGGCCACGCGGGGATGGGCCAGCAGTGGGGCGAAGGAGAAGCGCTCCGGGATGCGCAGCCCGTTCGGCGTGTACCCGGGCCGGGTGCGCGCGGGCTCCTCGCCCGGCGGCTGCGGCTGCGGGTGCGGCTGTGGCCTTCCGGCGGAACGGCCCAGTCCGAGGTCCAGGCGGCCCGGATGCAGCGCGTCGACCAGGCCGAACTCCTCCACGGTGGACAGCGCGGTGCGGTGGCCGAGCTGCACGGCGCCGGAGCCGAGCCGGATGGTGTGCGTCGCGGAGGCGGTCAGGGCCAGCACCACGGCCGGGGAGGTCCCGGCGACGCCCGGGTTGAGGTGGTGCTCGGCGAACCAGTGGCGGGCGTACCCGAACGCCTCGGCGCGGCGGGCCAGATCGATGCTGTTGCGCAGGGCGCGGGCGGCGGTGGCGCCGGAGGGGATCGGGACGAGGTCGAGGACCCCGAGGGGGATACCGGACACGGCCTGGCTCCTTGGCGGTCGGGGGCGGGCTTCGGGCACGGATCAGGAGGCGTTGGGCACGGCCAGGCCGAGGTGGTCGCGGAGGGTGGTGCCCTCGTACGCGGTACGGAAGACGCCGCGCTCCTGGAGCAGCGGCACCACGGTGTCGGCGAACACGTCCAGGCCACCCGGGGTGAGGTGGGGGACGAGGATGAAACCGTCGGCCGCGTCCGCCTGCACCAGCGCGTTCAGGGACTCCGCGACGGTGGCGGGGGAGCCGACGAAGGTCTGGTCGGAGGTGGTGGCGATGACCAGCTCGCGGATCGACAGGTTCTTGGCCTCGGCCAGCGCCCGCCACTGCCGGGCGGTCTCCAGCGGGTCGCGGAACTGCCGTACGCTCGCCCGCCCGAGGGCGATGGTGTTCTCGCCGGTCAGCGGATCGATCTCGGGCAGCGGGCCGTCCGGGTCGTAGCCGGAGAGGTCACGGTTCCAGACGTGCTCCAGGAACTTGATCGCGGTCTGCCCGCTGACCTGGAGGCGCCGCACCTCGTGGGCGGCCTCGTGCGCCTCTGCATCGGTGTCCCCGAGTACGAAGGTGGCCGCGGGCAGGATCTTCAACTCGTCCCGGCCACGGCCGTAGGCGGCCAGCCGGCGCTTGACGTCGGCGTAGAAGGCGCGGCCCTCGTCCAGGGTGCCGTAGCGGCCGAAGACGGCATCGGCGGATGCGGCCGCGAACTCCCGGCCCTCCTCGGAATCGCCCGCCTGGAAGATCACCGGCCGGCCCTGCGGGCTGCGCGGCACATTGAACCGGCCCTCGATGTCGAAGTGCCGGCCGCGATGCGCGAAGGCACCGGCCCGGGGGTCCCGCAGGAAGGTCCCCGACCCGGCGTCGGCGGTCACCGCGCCGGCACTCCAGGAGTCGAACAGCTCCGTCGCCGTCGACAGGAACTCCTGGGCGCGGCTGTAGCGGTCCTCGCGCGGCAGGAAGCCGCCGCGCCGGAAGTTCTCCCCGGTGAAGGCGTCCCAGGAGGTGACCACGTTCCAGGCGGCCCGGCCCTCGGAGAGATGGTCCAGGGAGGCGAACTGCCGGGCCACCTCGTAGGGCTCGTTGAAGGTGGAGTTGATGGTGCCGGTCAGCCCGAGACGGTCGGTCACGGCGGCCAGCGCGGCCAGCACGGTGAAGGTGTCCGGGCGCCCGACCACGTCCAAGTCGTAGATCTGCCCGCCCTGTTCACGCAGCCGCAGACCTTCGGCGAGGAAGAGGAAGTCGAACTTGGCGCGCTCGGCGGTGCGGGCGAAGTGGACGAAGGAGTCGAAGTCGATATGGCTGCCCGCCGCCGGATCGCTCCACACGGTGGTGTTGTTCACGCCGGGGAAGTGGGCCGCGAGGTGGATGCGCTTGAGCGGCTTGCTGCTCATCTCGGTCCTTTCCGGAGCTCAGGCGGCGGGGTGCGCGGCCGGGGCGTAGCGGTTGGCGGGGCGTTCCAGCCCCAGCAGCCCGCGCAGGGTGTCCGCCTCGTACTCCCGGCGGAACAGGCCGCGCCGCTGGAGCTCGGGCACCAGCCCGCGGGTGACGGCGGGCAGGTCGTGCGCGAGGACGCCGGGCCGGAGCCGGAAGCCGGACAGTCCCGCCTCGCGGTGCAGGGCGTGCAGCAGGTCCGCGAGCTGCACGGGTGTCCCCGCGAAGACCGGGGCGTCCGCGTCGTACGGTTCCCCCGCCTGCTCGTCGAGCCGGGCGCGGCGGGCCGCCGCGGCCCCGGGCGCCTCGTCCAGGAACACGGTCAGCTCCCCGAAGAGGTGCAGGGGCCGCGCCGCGAGCCCGGCGGCCGCGCGGACCTGCCGTACGGCGGCGACGGCTTCCCGCGCCGCGGTGGTGTCGCGTGCCGCGAGGTAGCCGATGTCCGCGGAGCGGGCGATCAGGCCGTAGCCGGCGCTGTCCGCCGCGCGGGCGGTGACCAGGGGCTGGCCCTGGGGCGGGCGCGGGGTGATGGAGGGCCCGCGGACGTCGAAGAAGCGGCCGCGGAAGTCGACGTAGTGCAGCTTCTCCCGGTCGACGAACCGGCCCGTGGCCACATCGCGGATCTCGGCGTCGTCCTCCCAGCTGTCCCACAGCCGCCGGACGACCTCCACATGGTCGACGGCCTCCTCGTGCAGCGCGTCCTCCGCGAGCGGGGCGGCCCGGCGGCCGAAGTGCCTTTCCTCGTACGGCAGTCCGGACACCTGGATGTGCAGTCCGGCGCGGCCGCGGCTGACGTGGTCGAGGGTGGCGACGGCCTTGGAGATGTGGAAGGGCTCGGTGTGGGTGGCGGTGACCGCCGGTACCAGGCCGATCCGGCGGGTGAGCGGCGCGACGCGGGCCGCCGTGAGCACCGCGTCCAGGCGGCCGCGGATCCGGTCGGTCCGCTCGTCGGCGCCGTTCGGTGAGGAGGACTGGAGGGCGAGGGCGTCCTCGAAGGTGACGAAGTCCAGGAGCCCGGCTTCCGCCTCCGCGACCAGGGCGGCCCAGTAGCGGGCGGTGAACAGCTCGCCGGGCCGGGCACCCGGCTCCCGCCAGGCGGCGGGGTGGGCGCCGGCGCCGTCGAGGGAGACGGCGAGGTGCAGCGGGGCGGGGGCGGGGGCGTCGGGGGAGGCGGTATCGGAAACGGGCACGTCGGTGACGCCTTCCTGGTCGGCGTGCGGGAAGGAAACCGAAGCGGGCCGGGGAAAGCCTCCCCGACCCGCCTCGGACTCCTTCGAAAACGCTACGTCCGGCCGCATCCGCCTTCAATGCCGGGCGTATGAAGAGAACTTGGCGGATATGTTGCAGGACCGCCGGGGCCTTCGGGGCGGGCAGGATCCGCCGTCGTCACAGCCAGGGCAGCTCCTCGGCCGCATGCCGCGAGGCGCGGAAGACCGAGTTCTGGGCGCCGGCCGAGGACTCCAGACCCACCCCGCCCCCGAAGGAACGGAACTCCGGGACCACGAACTCCCACACCACCCGCCGGTCCGGGGTCACCTCGAAGAGGCGCCCGAAGGACCCCTCCGCGATGAAGGTGTTGCCGTTGGGCAGCCGCTGCGCGCTCGACATGTACGGGCTGTAGAAGTTCTGCGGCGGATTGTCCTCGTAGGACCACAACTCCTCGCCCGTACGGGGGTCCAGTTCCAGCACCCGCGAGTACGGCACCGAAGTGCTGTCCCGGTAGGTGCCGTTGTCGAAGACGAGGATGCTGCCGCCGGCCAGCTCGTGCGGATGGTGCTGCTGGGCCAGGACGTCGGGGCCGATGCTCCACTGTACGGAGCCGTCGGCGCGGTCGATCGACACGGTGGTGGAGGCGCTGCGGAAGCCCACCACCACCGAGCCGTCGGCGCGCTCGTTCACGGTGTTGGCCATCGGCCAGTGGTTGCGGGCGAAGTGCCGGTTCATCACCACCTCTTCGGGGTCAAGGTGGTCGATGGCGGCCCAGCGCCACACCTCCTCGCCCTCCCAGGTCAGTTCGAGCACCACGTCCGCGTGGATCAGCCCGCCGGGGGCCTCGGAGCCGGGGATCCCGCCCCGGATCCGGGCCGCGTCCGCCGGGGTCAGGGGCTCGACGGTGGTGATGAGGAGGTTGCCGTTGCGCAGGACGGTCGCATCGTGGTGGTGGAAGGGGTGCCTGAGCTCGCGGAGCACCGTGGAATCGGGAGCCAGCTCCTGGAAGATGCCGCCGTGGTAGACGTCCCAGATGGGGAAGAGGGTCGGGCCGGAGGTGTCCTTGGCCGCGTAGAAGAGGTTGCCGTTCGGCAGCAGCTGCGCCTGACGGCCGGGCGGATGGGGGGAGTTCCAGGTGTGCGCGGGGCGGCCGTCGATGTCGACGAGGTGGATCGTGCCGGCGCTGGTGATCGGGGTGTAGAGGGTGTAGCCGCCCCAGCTGAGCGCGGGGTCGTGGGCGATCAGGCCGACGCCGCGGCGGCGCAGGGTGTTCTGGTCGACGGTCATGGGGATCTCCGGTGGGGTGAGGGCGGTCGGCGGTCGGCGGTCAGTGGTCGGTGGTCGGTGGTCAGCGGATGGTGACGGCGGCCGGGTCGACGGCCGCCAGGGGCGCGGTGTGCAGATGCTTCGACAGGGAGTCCCGGTCGGCGGAACCCGGCAGTTTCTGGGCCGACTTGGCCCAGGCGGCCTCCTCCACCAGCTGCGCGAGCAGTTCGGGGGAGAGGGTCGCGCCGTAGGTGTAGCGGGGCTGGAACGCCTCGACGTAGCCGGCCTGGAGGGCGCCCTTCGCCTGCGCGAGCACGGACCGGCGCGCGGCGGGCGGGTCGGCGGCGATGGCGCGCTGCGCGGCGAGCAGCGCGCGGAGCACGGCGGCGGTGTCCGCCTCGGAGGCGGCGGGGCCCGCGACGAGCAGGGTGCGTGCGGTGTATCCGGCGAAGGGGAGCTCCGCGTACCGCTCGCCGAGGGTGGTGCGGGCGGAGTCGTAGAAGCTGGGGAAGGTGAGGCCGGCGTCGATGTCGCCGCGGGCGAGGGCGGCGGTCACCTGGTTCGGGGCGAGGTTGACGAGGTTGACGTCGGCGGCGGACAGCCCGGCGGAGGCCAGCATCCGCGACAGCGCGTACTCGGTGTTGGTCCCCTGGGGCACACCCACCTTCCGCCCCTTCAACGCGGCGAAGCCGGTGATCTGCCGGTCGGTACGGGTGAGCAGGCGCCAGTCGGTGAACCGGGACAGGTCCGCGACGATCCGCACCTCCCGCCCGCCGAGCGCGGCGGTGACGGCGGGCAGATCACCCACCACCCCGAACTGCGCCTGCCCCCCGAGCACGGCATTGAGCGCATCCCGCCCGGTGGGCTGGGTGGCCACGTCGACCTCAATCCCCTCACCGCCCCAAAGCCCCAGCTCCTCGGCCAGGTACACGGGCGCCCCGCCGAGGTGATCACTGGCCGCAATGCTGACGGCGGCCGGCCCGGCGCCGGGCCGACCGCCGGAGCAGCCGGCAACAACCGCCGAAACCAGGGCCGCCAGAAGCACGGCGACCAGCATCCGGCCTCCGCGCCCCGCGCGGGGTCTGAGGGCAAGACGGTCTTTGAACATGGCAAACGTTTCCCTTCGGGAGAGCATGATCGGGCGCGGCCCCGCCGGAGCCGACAGGTCCGCGGGCGGCGGCGGGGGCGACTGGTCTGTCCGCCGGCTGCCGCCTGCCGGGCCCGACGGGGACAGCCGGTGCGCCGGGGCGGCGGGCGCCGGGGACGGAGGTGGGGGCCACAGGTCAGGCGGAGGCGCCGGGTCAGGGGGTGGCGAGGTGTTGGGATATGGAGGTGCGCAGGGCCGGGTCCGGGGGGCCCGGGGGGATGGGGTGGTCGGCCAGGATGCGGGCGGGGGTGCCGCCCAGGATGACGACGCGTTGCGCCAGGGTCAGGGCCTCGTCGATGTCGTGCGTCACGAAGAGCACCGTCGTGCCGCGGCGCTGCCACAGTTCGCGCAGCAGGGCCTGCATGCGGGTCCGGGTCAGGACGTCCAGTGCGCCGAACGGCTCGTCCATGAGGAGGACTTCCGGTTCGGCGGCGAGCGCACGGGCCAGCGCCACCCGCTGCTGCATCCCGCCCGAGAGCTGCGCCGGGTACTTCTCCGCGCCCTCCGCGAGGCCGACCTCCGCCAGGGCCGCGAGGGCGCGCCGCCGCCTCTCGGCGCGGGGGAGCCCGAGCCGTTTCAGGGCGAACTCGACGTTCCCGCGGGCCGTCCGCCAGGGGAACAGGGCGTAGTGCTGGAAGACCACCCCGCGGTCCGGCCCCGGCCCCCGCACCGGGGCCGCGCCCACGCTGACCCCGCCCGAGAGGGGGCGTACAAAACCGGCGACCGTCCCCAGCACGGTGGACTTGCCGCACCCGCTCGGCCCCAGCAGCGCGGTGAAGGACCCCGCCGGGAAGTCCAGGTCGGTGCGCTCCAGCACGGGGGCGCCCCCGTAGCCCACCGACAGCCCCTCCAGTCGCACGCTTCGGCTCATGACGCCCCCCAGTGCACGAACCGGCGGCCGATCCCGGCCAGGACAAGGTCCACGGCCACGCCGAGCAGCCCGAGGACGAGCAGCCCCGCGAACATCCGGTCCACGCGCAGGAACTGCCCGTCCACCTGGAGGCGGTACGCCAATCCGCTGTCGGCACCGCCCAGTTCGGCCGCGACCAGGGCGAGCAGCGCCACCGAGGCGCCGTAGCGCAGCGCGGCGAGCACGGCCGGGGCGGCGGCGGGCAGCAGGACCTCGGTGAAGCGGCGGTGCAGGGGCGCGCCGAGGGAGCGGGCGGCCCGCAGGTGCGAGGCGGGCACGCGGGAGACGCCGTCGTGGACGTACAGCCAGACCGCGAGGAGGACGGCGTAGGCGATCAGCAGCCGCTTGGCGCCCTCGCCGATGCCGAACCAGGCGGTGGCGAGCGGCACCAGCGCGATCGCCGGGATCGGCCGCAGGAAGGAGACGACCGGGGTCACGGCCGCCGAGAGCCGCGGCAGATAACCGGTGGCGAAGCCGAGCGCCCCGCCCACGAGGGCGCCGAGCGCGAAGCCCTGCCCGGCGCGGGAGAGGCTGGCGGCGAGGTCGGAGGCGAGCAGTCCGCTGCGGGCGCCGTCGACCAGCGCGGCGGCGGTCTCGGCGGGGGTGGGCAGCAGCCCGGGAGCCACCGCGCCGGACCAGGCGAGCAGCGACCACGCCGCGAGCACGGCGAGGGCCGCGCCCACGGCCGGGACCAGCGTGGGGCCGATGGACGGGCCGGGGGACGGGCCGGGCCGGCCGGGGGTCCGGCCCGGGGGTGGGGAGGGTGTGGAGAGCACGGGGTGGCTCCTCGTTCGGAGGTCCTTCATAAGTGAGGTCAATAATTGACCACGCTTATGAAGGCAGTGTTGCGGCAGTGCAAAACCTCCCCGGGCCGCCCGGGCCCCCGTCCGCCATGCGGTACGTTCGCAAGCGTGTCTCGCCCCGAACCCACGCCCGAAGCGATCGAGGTCGGACGGGTGATCCGCGGCTGTCGCAAGCAGCGCGGCGTCTCCATGGCCGCGCTCGCCACCCGCTCGGGCCTCTCGCAGCCCTTCCTCAGCCAGCTGGAACGTGGCCTCGCCACCCCCAGCCTCAGCTCGATCTACAAGATCGCCGAGGCGCTGGACGTCACCCCGGGCACCTTCCTCAGGCCGCCGGGCCGCCCCGGAGCGGTCAGTCACGAGAGCGACCCGCAGGTGATCCGCGTGAACGAGGCCGCCGGGCAGGTCGCCCGCGTATTGATCCCCGGCGGCAGCAGCGGCCTGATGGAGGCGTACGAGCACCACTTCGAGCCCGGCCAGGGGGAGCGCGGCTGGTTCGAGCACCCCGGTGAGGACTTCCTCCATGTCCTGGCGGGGGAGGTCCTGTTGGAGGTGGAGGGCGAGGAACCGCTCGTCCTGCGTGCCGGGCAGAGCGCCCACCACCGCGGCGAACTCCCGCACCGCTGCCGCCTGTCGGGCCCGGAGCCGGCCCGCACCCTCCTGGTCGTCGCCCACGCCCCCTGACGCCCCTTGACGCCGAAGCTGCCCCGTAACACCCCCACTCCCGGCCGGAATTGCTTAGGTAAGCCTTGCCTAAAATGGTCTAGGGTGTGCGCATGAACAAGATCATCCGCATGCTGGCGGCCGTGACCGCCGGCTTAGTGCTGGCCGCCCCCGGCGCCCTCGCCACCCCCGCGGCCGCCCAGGCCGCACCGGGCGCGGGCGCCGCCACCCGGCTGGAACTCCCGCGCCCCACCGGCGACTTCGCCGTCGGCCGGGACACCCTCCACCTGGTTGACCGGGACCGCAAGGACCCCTGGGTGCCCGACCGGGATCGCGAGCTGCTGCTCTCGCTGTACTACCCGGCCCTCGCCCACACCGGGACCCCCGCTCCCTATATGACCGTCCCCGAGGCCAAGGCGTTCCTCACCGACCGCGGCACGCTCGGCGAGCACGTCACGCCGGAGCGGCTGGCGGCCACCCGTACGCACTCCCGGACCGCGGCCCTTCCCCGGCCGTCCGCGCAGCGGTACCCGCTGGTCGTGCTCTCGCCGGGCTTCACCATGCCGCGCAGCTCGCTGACCACGCTGGCCGAGGACCTGGCCAGCCGCGGCTATGTGGTGGCCGCGGTGGACCATGCGTACGAGTCCGACGGCACGACCTTCCCCGGCGGCCGGCTGCTGACCTGCACCGCCTGCGAGCAGGTCTTCCCCGACCAGTCGCTGCACCGCGTCTCGGACGGCCGGGCGCGCGATGTCCCGTTCGTCCTGGACCGCCTCACGGGCCCGCACCCCGCCTGGCGGTACTCGCGGATCATCGACGAGCGGCGCATCGGCATGGCCGGGCACTCCATCGGCGGCGCGGCGGCCTCGGCCACCATGGCCGCGGACCCGCGCGTCGACGCCGGGGTGAACATGGACGGGACCTTCTTCACCCCCGTCCCGCAGCAGGGCCTGGGCGGCCGCCCGTTCCTGATGCTCGCCGGGGACCCGGCGCTGCTGCCGCCCGACTTCCCGGACACCTCCTGGGAGGACACCTGGCCGCGGCTGGACGGCTGGAAGCGCTGGCTGACGATCACCGGAGCCGGTCACCCCGCCTTCACGGACTGGCCCGTACTCGGTGACCAGGTGGGCTACGACCACCCGGAGACCCCGCTCTCCGGCACCCGGTCGCAGCAGATCACCCGCGGCTACGTCGGCGCCTTCTTCGACCTCCAGCTGCGCGGCATACCCGCACCCCGCCTGGAGGGGCCGACGGCGGCCGACCCGGAGGTGGTCTTCCACCGACGCTGACCCGCGCCGGAGGCGCGGGGCCTGAGACGCGGGGCCTGAGGACTGGGGGCGGGCTGTCAGGACCCGCCGCCTCAGGACCCGCCGCCCCCGAACGCCCAGGACTCGATGTCGCGGTAGTGGATCGGCCCCGGGCCGCGGCCCTGGTTGCTGCCGACCAGGTGCAGGCGCTCGGAGTGCCAGCGGCGCCCGGAGAACCCCTCCAGCCCGGCGGCCGCTTCCACCACGCAGGCCGGATCGCTGCGCCGGGTCCGGGCCAGGGTGAGATGGGGGCGCAGCACCCGTTCCTCGAAGGCGATCCCGCACTCCTTGACCAGGGCGCGCACGTCCGAGGCCAGCAGGTGCAGGGCTTCCAGGTCCCCCTCGATCCCGCTCCACAGCACCCGCTCGTCGAAGTGCCCGCCCCCGCGCAGCGCCAGCTCCACGGGCTCCCGGGCGGCCGCGAGGGCCGCGAGCGGCGGCCGCAGCAGCGGGACGGCGGAGACCGGCAGCTCGCCGAGGAAGGCCAGGGTGATGTGCCAGTCCTCGATACGGTTCCACCGCATGCGGGGGTAGGCCCCGTAGGCGGGCCCCAGGGCGTGTTCGAGCTCGGCCTTGGCCTCGTCGGGCGGGGCGAGGGCTATGAACACCCGGACGGTCGCGGGCGGGGTCTTTTCCTTCACAGGGGTCTTCGTACCTCACCGGTGGCCGTCGGGTCATCTCCGGGGGCGGGGCGGGGGCCGGCGCGGGGGATGGCCCGAGGCCGCCGCCCCGCCCGCGCCCGCCCCTCGTACCGCTCAGTCCACGAGCACCCCCGGGTTCAGGATGCCCCGCGGGTCCAGTGCCCCCTTCGCCGCCCGCAGCGCCAGGGCGAAGGGCTCGGGGCGCTGGAGGTCGTAGCCCGGGCGGTGGTCGCGGCCGACCGCGTGGTGGTGGGTGATCGTCGCCCGGTGGCGGTGCAGGACCTCGCCCGCCACGGCCTTGAGCTCGTCCCAGAAGGCGACCTCGTCCCCCGGGCGGCCCCCGGCCAGCACGGTGAAGTACGGCGCCGCTCCGTCCGGATAGACGTGCGTGAGGCGGCAGTTGACGGTCGCCGGATGGCCGGACGCCTTGAGGGCCGCCGCGCCGACCTCCTCGCGTACGGCCTGGACGAGCGCCGGGATCCGGTCCCAGGTCGCCGCCGTCTCGAAGGTCTCCGCGACGGCCCCCATGCGGGCCAGCCCGTCGCGCAGGTACGGCATCCGCAGGAAGGCCGAGCGCCAGGCGCCGACCGCCGCGTCGGCGGGCGCGCCCTCCTCCGCATGCGCGGCGCCGTCGCGCCGCCCACCGTGGGAGCGGGCCAGTTCGACGGCCCGCGCGAGCCGGTCCGTGACCGGGCCGTCCGCGGACTCGAACCCCAGCACGAGCACGGCCGAGCCGTCCTGCGAGGCCCCCGACAGGGCCGCCTCGCCCGCGTCCAGCAGCCGGCAGTTCGCGGGCGCCAGGTCCGACTGCGCGAGGGCCCGCACCGCTTCCAGCGCGGCGCCGAAGCGGGCGAAGGAGAGCGCGGCCGACGCCTTGTGCGCCGGGCGCGGCTGGAGCCGTACCCACGCCTCGGTGATCACCCCGAGGGCGCCCTCCGAGCCGAGGAACAGCCGGTCGGGGGAGGGGCCCGCGCCGGACGCGGGAAGCCGCCACGACTCACTCGTACCGGCCGGGGTGACCACGCGCAGGGACTGGACGAAGTCGTCGATGTGCGTGCGGCCGGTGGCGTAGTGGCCTCCGGCGCGGGTGGCGAGCCAGCCGCCGAGCGTGGAGAACTCGAAGCTCTGCGGGAAGTGCCGCAGCGTCAGCCCGTGGGGCCGCAGCTGGTCCTCCAGGCTCGGGCCGAGGGTGCCCGCCTGGATGCGGGCGGCCCGGCCGGGGACGTCGACCTCCAGGACCCGGCCCATGGCGGTCAGGTCGAGGGAGAGCACGGCGCGGTGCGCGTCGCCGCGGTACTCCACGCCCCCCGACACCGAGGAGCCGCCGCCGTAGGGGACCACCGCGACCCGCCGCTCCCCGGCCCAGTCCAGCAGGTCGGCCACCTCCCGCTCGTCCGTGGGCCGGGCCACGAGATCGGGTATCCGGCCGGGGCGCCCGCGCAGGGCCCGCGCGATATCGCGGTACGCCTTCCCCATCGCATGCGCGGCGCGCTGCTCGGGGCCGGTGTCCACCAGGTGCGCGAGGCTCGCCGGGGGCTCGACGGCGGGCGGCGCGATGCGGAGGTCGCGGACGCGGGGCACGGGGAGCGGGCGGGCGAGGGTGCCGGGGATCAGGCTGCCCATGGCCGCGCACTCGGCGTCGTCGGGGTGGGCGTCGGCCCAGCCCCAGCCCCACCAGGAACGGGTGCGGGTGGGCGGGGTGGACTGCGTGGGGCCGGACATGGGTGCGCTCCAGAGCTCGCGGGAACGGAACTTACCTTGCGGTAAATTACTTACTGTTAATATCGCCGCATGGCAACCCCACGCTCGAAAGCCGGCACCAAGGGCGTCCCGCGGCAGCACCGCCGGGAGCAGATCCTGACCGAGGCCACCCAGGAGTTCGGCACGCGCGGCTACGCCGGTGCCTCGCTCGCGGCGATCGCGGAGCGGGTGGGGGTAACGAAGACCCTCCTGCACCAGTACTTCGGCACGAAGGAGCAGCTGTACCTGGCCTGCCTGGTGCCGGTGGGGGACCGGCTGCTGGACACCATCCGCACGGCGATGGGTCCGGACGGGACCGCCCCGCACACCCCGCTGCGCGTCCTGCGCAGCATCTTCACCGCCCTGGAGGGGCGGCGGGAGGCGTGGTTCGTCCTGTACGACACCTCGCTGCCGGCCGGTGGCGAGGCCGCGCGGCGGGCGGCGGAGTACTGGGCGGCCATCGACCGGCTGGCGGCGGGCGGCACGGCCGATCTGCTGCGGGCGGCGGGGTCGGACGACCCGCTGGACGCGGACGTACTGACGTACGTCTGGCGGGACCTGGTCGCGACGGTGGTCCGCTGGTGGGTCAAGCACCCGGAGGAGTCGCCGGAGGCGATGACGTCCCGCTGCGCCCGCCTGTTCGCGGCGGCGGCTTTCCTCGGGCCGGACGATGACGGCGACGGCGACGGCGACGGCGACGACGATGACGGCGACGGCGGCCTTGCCTGACCTATCGATTCTCGATAGATTTCCATCGCAACTCGATGGAAGGATGTGTCATGGGGAAATGGACCGTGCGGGCGCTGCGCGCCGTGCTCGCGGTGGTGCTCACGGGCACCGTGCTGGTGCAGGTGGGGATGGTCTGGGCGTTGGCCGGGGGAGACCCGGAGGACGGGTCGATGCCGCTGACCCCGATGCGCCTGCTCACGATCCTGGGGATGGTGTCGGCGCAGGTCGCGCTGGTGTCGGTGTGGCGGCTGGTGACGATGGTGCGGCGCGGAACCGTCTTCTCCGACGCCGCCTTCCGCTCCGTGGACACGGTGATCGGCGCGATCGTGGGCGCGGCCCTGGTGTGGTTCGCGGTCACGGCCTTCAACGCCCCGGGGCAGCGCGAGGATCCGGGCGTCACCGTCATCATGGCCGGGGTGGGCGTGGCCATCCTGGGGGTGGCCCTCATCGTCCTGGTCCTGCGGATGCTGCTGGTGCAGGCCGTCGCGCGGGACGGCGAGGCGACGCGGATGCGGGCCGAGCTGGACGAGGTGATCTGATGCCGATCGAGGTCGACATCGACGTGATGCTGGCCCGGCGGAAGATGTCCGTGGGCGAACTCGCGGAACGCGTGGGAATCACCCCCGCGAACCTGGCGGTCCTCAAGAACGGCCGCGCGAAGGCAGTCCGTTTCGCCACCCTGGCGGCCCTCTGCGAAGCCCTGGACTGCCAACCGGGCGACCTCCTCCGCTGGCACCCGGCCCCGACGGACCCGACGGAGGCCCTGGAACCGGCCGCACAGGACTGACGGGCCGCCCGCCGGGGCGGGCGGGGCGGCCGACGCCTCGGCCAAGGGGACCGACGCCCCCCCCGGCGGCCGGGTCAGAGTTCCGGATCCGGGGTGAGGGTCCGCTCATCCTGCGCGAGGTCTTCCGGTTCCCGCATTTCCTCCGGCTCCTTGCCGAACGAGCTGGCAGAGGAGACATGCTGTGTCCGCCACTGGGCGTTGTTGTAGCGGGTCCTGGAGGTTTGGGCCACCTCCTTCTCGCCGCCATAGTCGGGACCCTCCTGCAGGTACCTGTTCTTGTGGCTTACGAAGCGGAGCGTGTCGCCCGCCCGGAGCACCCGATTTCCTCCGGCGTTGATATTGCCGTTGGCGGTGAGATTGTCGGTGATGGTGACACTGTTGCCGGGCAGGACGTTGACGTGACTGTTGATCTTGAGGGGTTCGCCGTACGGCCCGCGGAGGTCGGCGATCCGGACGACCTTCCCGGTCCCGACAGCGGTGACCGAGCCGTTGGCAGTCACGTCGCCGTTGAAGGTGCTCGTCCCGGTGACGTTCAGGGCCGCGTCGACCTTCAGGCCCGCGTTCTGGCTGACCCTCAAGGGGTTGCCGCCCGCGCCGCGCACCGATCCGGCGACCGTCAGGTCCTTGGCGGTGTTGCTGAGGCTGACGCTGTCGGCGAATGTGGCCGGGCCCTGGACGGTGAGGTTCCTGACGACGAGGTCAGGAATGCGTACGGTGACGGCCGTGGTCAGGGTGTGGGTGAGGGTGACGCCGCCGGCTGTGACTTCGGCGCGGAGCATGAAGCCGGTGACGGTGGTCAGGCCGCGCGGGGTGGACCAGACGCGTTCCTTGTCGACAGAGACGCCGGCGGGGGTGTCGCCCCAGTGCATCGTGTACTTCGCGTCCGAGCCCTCCCAGCGGAGCACGGCGACCTCACCGTTCTCCACCATGATCTTCTCGGGCGCGAAATTCCGGAACACGAACCCGGCCGGGAACTTGTCCACCTCGACCGCGGCGTTCTTGTTGGTGAAGCTCCCGTTCGTCGTCGACGAACTTTCGATGATCTCGATGGAGACCTGACCCGCCGTGCGGTTGACCGCGATGTTGGACAGGGTGAGGGTGACGATCTGTCCGGTGAACTGCACCGCGCGGGCCGGGGTGAAGGTGATGACCGCGAAGCCGCCGGAGATGGTGGGGGGAGACGGTGTCCAGCCGGTGCTGGCACCGGTCCTGATGCCGGCGCCTTCGGTGGTGAGGTGCTCGGCTCCCGCGCCGACCGGTACCCGGATGGTGATCTTGTTGCACCAGGCCGAGGTGGTGATCCCGCTGCCGACATTGATGTTGACGGAGCCGTGTTCGGTTTCCTCGGCGGAGCTCACCCGCAGCGGCTTCGGGTCGGTCGACGGTTCGTACGGCAGCAGGTTGGTGGTGTTCACCATGACAACGCTCATGCAACAGCCCTTCTGAAAAGGAGGTTCAGGACGTCTCGGTCGCGTCGAGCAGCAGGTATCCGCACCGGGCCGCTGCCTGCGGATCCCCGAAGTGCGCCGTGGAATCGGCCGGAACGATCGGTAGCTCCACCCACTCGGTCTCCGACCCGCGCGGCTCGGCCCAACTCCACGCTCCGTGCCACGACGCGGGCTGCGGCAGCACCACACCTGCCTCCGTCGGCTCCTCTCCCGCCCGCGTCCGCCGGGCTTCCCCGGCCTTGTCGACCCGCTCGGCCGCGAGCAGTGGACCGAGCCGGAAGGACGCCCGGATCCGCCGCATCGCCTCGGACACCAGGTCGTCGGGCAGCTGGACCTTGGTCACCGGGAGGATGTCCGTGGTGGCGTGCACCGCCGCGTTCGGATCCATCAGCAGCGTCAGGTGGTGCGTCACCGGCTGGTCCGGGGTGCGCGCGGGCACGGCCAGGCCGTGGCCTTTGTCGATCGGGGTGAGATAGCCCCCGCCGCCCTGCGGCATGACCGCGTGGAAGATTTCGTACGAGGTCTCCTGGTCGGGCCCGGTCGCCCCGGCGAAGTATCCGATGAGGCCGTCGCCGAGCCGCTTCTCGTTGCCGAGGCGGACCGGCCAGCGGTAGCCGTCGTACTCCTCCTGCGACTCTCCGAGGACCTGGTCCCAGCTCGGGTTGCTCAGCAGCGGCCCTTCGAGCTCGACGCCCAGATCGGCGCGCACCAGTGCGAGCGGGCGGCCGATGAGCCGCAGCGCGGAGCCGTCCTCCTGGGCCGCCTCGTCGAGGATGGTGTCGAGGGTCCGGTCGATGGTGTCGAGCAGACCGCTGAGTGCGGCGGCGGGTTTGTCCTTGAGGGTGCGGACGAACCGGGCCAGGTGCGGCATGGCGTCCTCGAACTCCCGGGCGTCGACATCGGGGTGGGGCGACCCGGGGAGCGGTAGCCACACGCTGTCGTCCGCGCCGTCGATGTCCTTGACGACGCGGAGTTCGCCGAGACAGACGCCGTCGGGTCCGTGGACGACGAGCGTCTGGTCGAGGTGGTTGAGCAGCAGCCAGCCGGCCAGGGGGTTCTCAGCCGTGGCGGCGCGGGCCATCGGCGAGAGCCGCTGCCCGTCCACGGCGCGTACGGTCTCCAGCCGCACGCGGGCGCCCTGGAGGAGACGCGGGCCGAGCTGGACGAAGCGGGCCGTGCCGATGAGGTCCTCGTGCAGGACGCTGTCGGGGGCAACGCTCTCCGCGAGGGTGAGGGAGACCTGTTCGTGGTTGCCGCTGTTGACGATGTCGTAGGTGCGGCCGAAGCGGTCGACGATGCGCAGGTCGTGAAAGGTGAACTGGCCGGCGCGGACGGGCTGGAACGGTGTTCCGGGGTCGTCGGCGGGCGGTTCGAGCGGGCCGCCTTCCGGGACGCTCTGGATGTCGCCGACGAGGCCGGCGACGGCCTCGGGGACGTGCGCGGTGGTCCTGGCGGCGCCGTCCTGCTGGACGAGCCAGTCGTGGAAGCCGTCGAGGCGCTGGGAGAGCGTTCCCGGGTCGCCGAGTTCCTCGCGCAGGGCGAGCAGGCCATCGGTGGGAGCGCCGGAGTAGGTGTCGAGGTAGTGGTCGATCTGCTTCTGCAGGACGAACGGCGTGCTCGGGGTGAGGAACGCCCGGTTCTTGAAGGTGAGCCACCGCAGGTCGGCTTCGCCACCGCCGGGCTGGGCTCCCCGGCCGGACCATTCGTAGCGGCTGCCGTTGAAGGTCCAGTAGGTGGTGCCGTCGGCCTGGAAGGGCGTGGGGCAGTACTTCAGTTCGTATTCGAGGTGCATGGGCAGCCAGGGCTGCCGCCAGGGCGCGGTGTGCTCGGGGACGGGCCCGGTGACGGCGCCGGGGTCCTGGAGAGCCGCGTCGAGAGCGCCGGGGACCCGGGCCACCTGGTCCAGGAGGGCGAACTCGGCGAGCAGCGGGGTGCAGGCGTCGGGGAGACCGGCCAGTCCGGGGCTGGGCGGAGCGGTGGGCCGGTCGTAGGTCGTGCCGCCGACGGTGATCCGGGTGATCAGGGCCTCGGGAAGGCGGCAGGGCAGCGGGGTGTCCCGGGTCAGGGGTTCCTTGGCACCGGTGTCCTTGATGAGCACGACCGGGTCGGCGGGGCGGTAGTAGGACTCGCGGGCCGTGCGCTCCAGCTGGTAGCGCGGGTCGAGTCCGCGTTCGGTCGCGTACCTCGCGATGTCGGCCGCGAGTTCCTCCGGGGTGGCTCCGGTGGGCAGTTGCCTTGACAGCGCGAACTGTTCGTCGAGCAAAGCCTTGGTCCGTCCGGCCAGACTCGTGGCATCGCTCTCGCTGAGCTGGACATCGGCTGCGGCGTCGAAACCTGCGGGGTGCTCAGGGGTGAACGGGGGAACCGGCTTGTTGCGCAGCCACCAGATGTTCCACAGGCGCTGCTGGGAGCGGCGGAGCCTGGGCGCGAGGTCGTCGTACTGCCCTTGGACATCGTTGAGTTCGGTCAGCCATCCGGGTTCCGGCGGCGCGGGCGGCAGCTCGTCGTCGCCTTCGACGGGGCGCGCGGTCACCTTCCAGACATGGCCGCCGTCGGAGCCGGAGAACCAGGAGTGATGGGTGAGGGTATCGAGGTCCTCTTCGCCGTCGGCGGTGTCGAGTGTTTCGAGGGTGCCGTGGAAGAGGGAGCGTACGAGGTCCCCGGTGCGCGCGGACCGGGTCTGGCGGGCGGCCAGCCGGCCGAGGGCTTCGGCACTGCTGCTGCCCAGCGTGAGGATCTCGCTGAGTTCGATGTTGCTCGGTTTGTCGGACTCGCAGGTGGCGCCTTCACGCTGCCAGTCGACTCCCAGCGCCGAGCCGCTGT
This sequence comes from Streptomyces sp. NPDC047014, assembly GCF_040644195.1. Classification (NCBI taxonomy): domain Bacteria; kingdom Bacillati; phylum Actinomycetota; class Actinomycetes; order Kitasatosporales; family Streptomycetaceae; genus Streptomyces; species Streptomyces sp. NPDC047014. The sequence continues at coordinate 31,212 of NZ_JBEYVX010000028.1, forward strand.
AGAGGGTGCGGTCCAGGGCGTCGGCGGCGGTGCCGTCGGGGATGTTCCAGCCGAGGGCTTCGAGGAGGTCAGCCGTTCCGCTCGCGTCCGGCGGGAGCAGACCGGGCACGGACGCGGCGCGGTTGAGGTAGTCGAGTGCGTCGTCGCTGTACCAGCCGACGACGAAGTAGCTCAGCGTCGCGTCGGGCGGGTAATTGTCCAGGTCGCCTTTCAGGTCCTCAAGGGTGTCGTGGATCGAGAACACGTCCTTGTTGTACGGCTGGTAGGCCGCGAAGCCGGGCAGTCCGGGCCCGGCCGCGGTCAGGTGCGGCTTCTGGGCAGGTGGTTCGGTCCACGGCGCCCGCGTGAGGTCGTGGCGGCGGCCGAGGAAGGTCAGCTCCAGCGGAGCGCCCTCCGGCGAATCGGGGTTCGGGTGCTTGTTGGTGCCGTAGACGTCGTTGCCGTCGGCGTCCTGGACCGGGCGGCTCTCCAGGTAGTCGCTCTGCACGATCCACCCGACGGCCTTGCGGTCCGCCTCCGCCGCTGTGGTGCTGTAGCGCACGACCAGCCAGCGGTTGGGCACGAACGGAAAGGTCGTCTCCCCCGTCGCCTGGTCGTAGTGTCCGTTGGCCAGCGCCTCGGGCAGCTGCCACTGGACATAGACGCCTTCGCTGTCCGGGCCCATGGTCTCGGTGCCGACGCCGGGGGGAGGCTCCGCGCCCGCGCCCTCCTCGATCATGGCGTCGAAGTTCGGCGTCCACCGGTTGAACGTCTCGGCGGTGCGGGTCAGCCGGTTGACGACAAGGGCGTGCACCTTGACGGGGACGATCAGGTCCGTGGCGCTCATCAGGCGGTCTCCGTCCGGGCAGCGGTGCCGGTGGGGCTGAGGATTTCCTGTTCCAGCGGGGCGTTGACGAGTTCCAGGGCCAGTTGTCCGGGATCCAGGTCGGGGAGTCCGAACTCCCGGGCCAGGGCGGGCACCAGGCCGTCGGTGCCGAACATCCGGAGCACAGCGGGTCCGGTGTCCGGGTCGGAGCGCAGGTGGAGGTCGAAGAGGCTGCCGGTGGCCGGGTAGTAGGTCTCCAGCGGGGTGCCGATCGGCGGGTCCGCGGCCAGGCTGCGCAGGCCGAGGCGGTTCCCGGCGTCGATGCCGTAGTGGATGCCCTGTCCCGGTTCGCGGATGACGACCTTGTCGGGAACGCCGTCCCAGAGGACGAGCAGGATCCTCTTGTCCGGTGTGGCGCGGCGCAGTTCGGTGAGGACGGTTCCGTCCTCACGGTAGGCGTTGACCTTGATGTCCGGCCAGGCGGGGACGAGTGCGGAGTGGATGAGCAGCCCGCCGGCGGCCCGCTTCGCGCTGCCCGACCGTGCGGTGGCCCGGTTGAGTTCGGGGGCGAGGCGGCTGTCGACGGAGGTGTGCACACCGACGTCGGCGGCTCCGGCGACGAGCGCGTCCAGCCAGCCCTGGTCGAGGCGGAACATCCGGAGGGATTCCAGGGGCAGCATGCGCGGGTCGGGCACGAGGTGGTGGAACGGCACGCCCTGGAGCAGGCCGAGGCGGGCCTGCCAGGCGGCGATGGCCCCGGCGCTGCGTTCCGCGGTGGTCCGCAGCAGGGAGACGGCGCGTTCTTCCGCGAGCACGGACCTCGACCGTGTACGTGTCACTCTCGGCTGCGGCGTCCTGCGTCCGGCGTCGTCCGGGAGCTGGGGGCCCCTGAGCCCGGTGCCGAGCCGCTCGCGGAAGCCTGCGGAGGCGAGTTCGCGCAGCGCGCCGAGGGCGGGCGGGGCATCCGGGTCGACCGAGGCGCGCGCCGGATCTCCGGCCAGCGCCATCAGCGTCGTCGCCCGGTTGGCGAGTTCCCGGCGGGCCCGTTGGACGGCGGTGGTGTATTCGGGGTCGGCCAGGCCGATGGTGCGACCGAGAGTCCAGGCGACGGCGTAGCTGACGTCGAAGACGCCGTGCTCGGGCTCGTAGACGAGCGCGTGGTCGGAGGTGGTGTGCGGGCCGGGGCTGTGCTCGGTGGGCACGTCGAAAGCGGTGACCGGGGTGGCCGGGCCGCGGTACCAGGCGAAGGTGCGTTCGCCGGAGAGGGTCAGGTGAGGGACGGCGGTGTAGCCGAGTGCGAGGCGCTCGCGGACGTAGTCGTCCTCGGGGTCGTCGGTGATCGGTGCGGTAACCGGCAGGCGCAGGGCGAGCTCTTCGGGCTCCTCGGCGCCGGGGGCGACAAGGTTCTCCAGCAGAGTTCCGGGGTCTGCGGCGGGCCCTTTGCTGCTGGTGAAGCTCCAGCTGTGCAGCGAGCACAGGCGGACGGCCGTGGTGCCGCCGGGCAGGGTGCCGGACAGCCGCCCCTCGAAGCCTTCGAGGGAGACGAGGTGGACGGCGTAGTTACCGGGGGTGTGGGGGAAGCGGTTGGCGTTGACGACCGCGTACTCCCCTTCTTCGAGGACTTCGCCGTCGGCCCGGGTCCTGTTCGCGTCGACGACCTTGCGGACGTGGGCGAGGTAGTACATCTCGTCGTCGCGCGGGGCGACCGCGTTGAAGAGGTCCGCCGGGACGTCGATGGTCCGGCACTTGCTCCGGGCCTCGGCCTCGTCGACGCCGCCGGGCGGCAGCTTCGGGCCCTCGACCCCCTCCTCGGCAGGGTTGCGGAGCTTCTCGACGGTGCGCAGCACGGTGTCCCCGGACGCGGCGGGGTCGTCGGGCAGTTCGTTCTCGCCGAAGACGAGCAGGGCGAGCCAGGGCGGGCGGGCCGGGGGCTGCTCGGCGAGGGTTCCGGCGAGGTTGCGTTCCCAGGGCAGGACCGACCGGCTGAGGGTGATGTGCGGCAGGGTCCTGGTGTAGGCGCCGGTGCTCTCGCGCGGCGGGTAGTAGGCGTGGACGGACGCTTCGCCGAGTACGAAGCGGACGGCCTTGATCTCGAAGGTCTCCTCGGACGGGAGCAGCTTGTCCTGGGCGTCCAGTGCGCCGTCGGAGTCGCTGAGGGTGTTCTTGACCACGACCCGGTAGTCGCCGGGGGTGGCCCGCGGGATCAGGTGGTCGAGGAAGTGGATGCGCAGATCCGGTTCAGCGGTCACGGCCGGTCACCTCGTCGCGGTGGTGGTCAGGGGCGGGGTGGTCAGGCTGCGGCCGGCGAGTGCGGCGTAGCCGGTGAGCGGACTGTCGAGGCCGGCGCCGGGGCCGGCGCCGAGCCGGGCGAGGGCGCTGAGCGCGGCGGTGCGGCGGTCCTTGACGGTGGGAGCGGCGACGGTGTCGACGATGGTCCGGATGCTCTGGCCGTCGGCCCGCGGCTCGGGCCCGGCGGGGTCGGACACGCGCAGGGGCATGCGGCCGTCCGGGAGTCCTTCGTACGAGAGCGCCTGTGAGGTGACGGGCCCGGTGTCGGTGCCGTAGTCCGGCCTGGGGAGGGTGATCCTCAGTCCGGTGAGGCGGTTTTCGAGCAGTTGGTCGCCCTGAAGCGCATCACCGGGTTTGGCCAGGGGCTTGCCCCACAGGCCGGGGGCGACCGTGCCGGTGACCGGCTTGACCACCCAGTGATGGTCGGTGGGGTGGAAGGTCGTGCCGTCCTTGGTGATGGTGACCCGGTGGGCTGAGGTGACACCCGTCTTCCGCATGGGGCGGATGTCGACCGTCCCCTCGTCGGACTGCTTGATCAGCCGTTCGTTGACGTACAGGTGTGAGGCGGGGATGCCGGCTTCGGTGGTGAAGGTGAATCCGGCCGAGGAGACGAGGGTCGGCTCCTTGGCGGCCGCACGCCGGGTGATCTCGCCCTGGTCGGTGTCGGCGAGCAGGCCCTCGTTGGGGATGACCCGGGCCGGTGCGGGGATCTGGGTGCGGAACTCGGGCCAGTCCACGGCGGGGGTGCTGTCGCGGGAGGAGCCGAAGCCGAAGCTGAAGGAGATGAACCAGAGTTTGACGGTGGCCCGGCCCCCGAAGGGCGGCAGCCACAAGTGGAGGTCGATGCCGACCTCGACGGAGATGCGGACCCGGACGAACCAGACTTTGATGGTGGCCGCGACGCCGATGCTGATGCCGAGCCGGACGTCGACGTAGAAGGGCTTCCACTGGGCCAGCACGTCGAGGTGTGCGGTGAACCACGCGGAGAAGACGCCCTTGTCGTAGACGGCGGCCAGGCGTCCGCCGAACATGCACGCGGCGGGGGTGATCGCGGCGTAGGCATCGGCCCGCACGGTGACGTCGGCGGCCGGGGACCACACGAACCCGAGTCGTTTGGGCCGGGGGTAGTGTGCGGGGACGTTGTAGTCGGGGTGGTATCCGCCGAGGCTGATGGCGAAGTCACCGGCGCGGCCTCCGCCGGTCCAGACGTAGACGGCGATGCCACCGGTGAGTTCGATGGACGGGTCGAGCACGTAGCTGCCGGGGAGCAGAGCCACGTCCATGGACAGGCAGTGCTCGGCGGAGCTGAAACCGAGGCTCAGGCCGATGTTCACCCTGGCGATGGCCCGGGCGTTCGGCTTGAGGGTGCGCGGCAGGCTGACGGAGGTGCGGCCGAGCAGCATGGCCTTGACGGAGTCGCCGAGTTCGATGACGGCGAGGGCTTTGGTCTCGATGAAGCCGAAGCTGGTGAATTTCACTCCGGCGGCGATCCAGTACTGGCCCTCGGCGGGGCGGATCCAGCCGGTGGGTCCGGTGAGGGCCTTGAGCGCGTCCTCGGGGGTGTACGGCGTCGGGGCCGGCATGCCGGGCAGGGCCTGGGACGCGTCCAGTCGTGCCACCAGGGGGAATTCGGCGATCTCGGCGCCGGTGGGGACCTTCTTGAAGGAGCTGTTGATCCCGAATCCGGCGGAGAAGCCGGTGACCGTGAAGGGTGGCGGGCCGAAGACCGAGGCGCCGCCGAGGAGGGAGAGCTCGCCGTAGATGAAGACCGAGTGCCATCCTTCGACGCTGCGTGCCCACACGGCCTGGGCGCCGAGTTCGACCGCCATCGCCTGGACGAGGATCAGCCCGGCGAGTTCGAAGTCGAGGGTGGGGTCGTCGGGTGTCTTGTTGAGCAGTCCGCCCTTGAGGCCGATGAGTCCGTCGGCGGCGGTGGCTTCGATGTTCATGCCGTGCAGGAAGGGCAGCAGCGGGAAGCCGCCGCTCAGCCCGACGTAGAAGCCGAGTCCGGCCACCTGCCAGGTGAGAGAACCGATCGTGACCTGGCCCTGGAGCTCGATGAGCAGGCCCTTTTTGACGTCGTGGCGGAATACGATCGACGAGAGGTAGACCGGCCCGAACTGCTTGCCGATCACGAACTCGTATTCGAGCTTCGGCTTCTCCGGACTCTCCGGAGCCGGTCCGAACTTCGGCGGGACGGTGATCACCAGTGCCGGGGTCGGATGGCCCATGACCGCGAGGTGGACCGCCGCACTCACGTTCTTGCCCAGCGGGACCCCAGCCGCCGCGTTCACCACCGGCAACTGCTGGAGCGGGCCGAGGCCGTACTCCGTGACGACTCGGTTGATCTTGATGACGTCCTCGGAGCTGAGGTTCTCGGAGACGTACATGATCTGGAGCGCGGGCAGGGACAGCAGCCCGTTGCCGATCATGGGTCCGACCACCGGCAGCCCGGAACCGTCCCAGTCCGTGCGGGCCCGGACCATGGCGACGGTGGTGGCCTTGGGTTTGCCGTTCTGGCCGGTGCGGCCGAGCACCGTGGTCCGCAGCACCAGCACTTCCACCGGGTTCGCGCCGGTGCCGTGGTCCACCGGCGCTTCGGCGGTGACCATCAGGTTGTCCATCTTGCCCGCCGGGTGCTGGTGCAGCTGGACCCGCTCCAGCCAGTCGACCAGCGGTCCGGGCAGGTCGACGCCGTGCTCGCCGAGGGCTTCGAGCAGCGGGGTGATCAACAGCGGCGGTCCGTCGAGGGGCTGAGCCGCGCCGATGGACTCCTTGTGCAGTTCGGCGCGGAACTCCAGCGGGTCGGCGACCGCCCCGCCGAGTTCGAAGCCCACCCAGGGCCCGGTGCCGGGGCACCGTCCGGCCGCGGCCGCGGCCTGTCCGGCGGCCAGCAGGACCCGCAGTGACCGGCCACCAGACAGCCCGGACAGGTCGACGTGGGCGACGGCGGTCTGGAGCAGCCAGGTCGCCGGGCTCGCCTCGAAGAGAAGCGCGTCGACCGCCGTGCCAGTGGCGAAGAACCGGGCGCTGGCCGGCATCGCCTCACCGGCCAGAGTGACGGTGCCGGTCACGGTCAGAGCGGCACGGTCGGCAGTCGCCTCACTGAGGGTCAGAATGCCGTCGGGCAAGTGCTCCAAGGACCCGGCCTCGCCGGTCAGCCCGAGCCGCCCGGTGTCGAGCTCGAACGTACCGGCACCTCCCGCCGGGAACAGTCCAACCAGTTCGTCGACCGTCAGCGCCATGGGTGACCCCTGCCTGTGGACACGGTTGAGTGAGGCGCCCGCGGAAATGCGGGGCCTCTGTGCCGGTATGTTCCGTTACGGAAAAGAAAATAGGGGAGGGGCACGGAAACATCAATGCGGAGCATGCGGGCGGCGCAACTGTCCGGCCCGATACGTCTGAAAAACATCGGCCAGGAACCTGGAAATGGCCACCTCTTTTCCGCCAGATGTCTTTTGCGTGAGGGGATCTATTGCGTATGACCGTTCGGAGAATCGATTCAGTCGGCGCATTTGAAGACGAGCCGGTCCGCTCATCGCTCTACTTCGCTATCCGCCGTCCCGAATGAATTGCCGAATCGCGGAATTCGGCCATGTTCCCCTGGGGTGGCGTCAAAGTCAGTTGATCAGGCAGCAAGGCGGTCCGGACCGACAAGCGGAGGATGCTCCGCGCGGGGAGCCGGGGGCTCGGGGGCCGGCGCGGCGGCGGCATCGCTCGGCGTGGCGGAAATCAGTGGGGGCTGGTGTCTGGATACCGGCCGGTCGGGTTCTTAAACGCCTCCTCGGGCAAGATCACCGGTTCGAGGTAACCGCCCGGCATCTGGTGGGAGGGGCGGCGTTTAGGCCGTTAGTGTCTCTTCCGGATCCAGAGGGATTGCCCGGGTATTCACCCTATTTTTCTTCTTTCACCGGTGAGGCGCACACCCGTGCGCCCTTCACTGCCCGCACGAAGGAGAGCCTGCCGCGATGACCGTGGACACCAGCCCAGAGGCGCAGCTGGAACAGCCCCAGCAGACCAGCCTGGGCACGGCGGCCGCCCGTAACCTCGCCACCACGACCAAGTCCGCCCCGCAGATGCAGGAGATCACCTCCCGCTGGCTGCTGAGGATGCTCCCCTGGGTGGAGACGAAGGGCGGCACCTACCGGGTGAACCGCCGGCTGACCTACACCGTCGGCGACGGCCGCATCGAGTTCGTCCAGGACGGCTCCCGCGTCAGGGTGATCCCCCGCGAGCTCGGTGAACTCGCCATGCTGCGCGGCTTCGACGACGAAGAGGTGCTGTCCACCCTCGCCGAGCGCTGCGTACAGCGCGACTTCCGCGCCGGCGAGGTACTGGTCGAGCGCGGCACCCCCGCCGAGGCCATCCACCTGATCGCCCACGGCCGCGTCAGCCAGACCACGGTCGGCAAGTACGGTGACGAGGTCGGCGTCGCCGTCCTCGCCGACGGCGACCGCTTCGGCGAGAACGCCCTCCTCGACGCCGACGCGGTGTCGGACTACACCGCCACCGCCGACACCTCCGGCGTCCTGCTCACCCTGTCCCGCGCCGACTTCGCCGCCGTCATGGCCGCCGCCCCGCAACTCCAGGCCCACATCCGGGAGTTCGGGTCCATCCCGCACCAGCGGCAGAACAAGCACGGCGAGGCCGAGATCGCCATGTCGGCGGGCCACACCGGCGAGCACGAACTCCCCACCGCCTTCGTCGACTACGAGCTCAAGCCGCGCGAGTACGAACTCTCCATCGCGCAGACCGTCCTGCGGGTCCACACCCGCGTGGCGGACCTCTACAACGAGCCGATGAACCAGACCGAGGAGCAGCTGCGGCTCACGATCGAGGCGCTGCGCGAGCGCCAGGAACACGAGCTGATCAACAATCGTGAGTTCGGCCTGCTCCACAACGCCGCCTTCAACCAGCGGATCCAGACCCACTCCGGCCCGCCCACCCCGGACGACCTGGACGAACTGCTCTGCCGCCGCCGCGGCTCCAAGTTCTTCCTCGCGCACCCGAAGACCATCGCGGCGATCGGCCGCGAGTTCAACGCCCGCGGCCTGTACCCGGACCACGTCGACCTCGGCGGACAGCAGGTCCCGGCCTGGCGCGGGGTGCCGATCCTGCCGTGCAGCAAGATCCCGATCAGCAAGGAGAACACCAGCTCCATCCTGGTGATGCGTACCGGGGCGGACAACCAGGGCGTCATCGGCCTGCACCAGACTGGGCTGCCGGAGGAGTACGAACCGGGCCTGTCGGTCCGCTTCATGGGCATCGACGAGCGGTCGATCATCTCCTACCTGGTCACCACCTACTACTCCGCCGCCATCCTGGTGCCCGACGCGCTCGGTGTGCTGGAGAACGTGCAGATCGCCCGCCGGAACGCCTGAGCGGCACCGGCCGGCAGTCCGCGCAGGCCCTCCGGGCGCACCACGTACCCCCGGAGGGCCTGTTCCGCGGGCCACGACAGCCCCACCACCCCCTCAAGGAGCCACGGATGCCCGACCCCGGGCCTTCCCCTCTGCGGTCGAGCCTGCCCGGCCCGCCGGCCCGCATCGGAGCCCCCGGCCACGCCCGCGGCGGCGACGCCGCCGCCGTCGAAGCCCGGCCCGCACCACCGTCCGTACCCGCGCTGCCGTCCGTACCCGCACCACCGTCCGTACCCGCACCACCGTCCGTACCCGCGCTGCCCTCCGTACCGGTCCTCCACCGGACACCGGCGCCCACACCGACTGCCCCCACACCGACCGCCCCCGCACCCCGCCCCGCCCTGGAGCGGATCCTCGGCGGCCCCAGCGGGCTGGGGACGGCCGGGCTGCACCCGGCCCGCCGCCCCGCGCGGCCGGCGCTGCCCGAGCCGGAGGGGGCGGCGGCGGTGCCCGCCGCGGCGGGGGGCCGCCCCGTACCGGGCCTCTACCACCACCCCGTGCCCGAGCCCGACCCCGTCCGGGTGGCGGAGGTCAGCCGCCGGATCAAGCGCTGGGCGGTGGACGAGGTCCAGGCGTACCCGCCGGAGTGGGAGGACCAGTTCGACGGGTTCTCCGTCGGCCGGTACATGGTGGCCTGCCACCCGGACGCGCCGAGCGTCGAGCACCTGATGATCGCCACCCGGCTGATGGTCGCCGAGAACGTCGTCGACGACTGCTACTGCGAGGACCACGGCGGCTCACCCGTCGGCCTCGGCGGCCGGCTGCTGCTCGCCCACACCGCCCTGGACCCCCTGCACACCACGCGGGAGTACCAGCCGGCCTGGGCGGAGTCCCTGCTCGCGGACCCGGCCCGGCGCTCCTACGGCTCCGCCATGGGGTACTTCCTCCAGGCCGCCACCCCCGCCCAGGCCGACCGCTACCGGCACGACATGGCCCGGCTGCACCTGGGCTATCTCGCGGAGGCCGCCTGGACGCAGACGGAGTACACCCCCGAGGTGTGGGAGTACCTGTCGATGCGTCAGTTCAACAACTTCCGTCCCTGTCCTACGATCACGGACACGGTCGGCGGCTATGAACTGCCGGCGGACCTGCACGCGCTGCCCGCCATGCAGCGGGTCATCGCGCTCGCGGGCAACGCCACCACCCTTGCCAACGACCTGTACTCCTACACCAAGGAGCTCAAGGCCCCCGGCAAGCACATGAACCTGCCCGTGGTGATCGCCGAGAAGGAGGGCATCTCCGACAAGGAGGGCTACCTCAAGGCGGTCGAGGTCCACAACGAGCTCATGCACGCCTTCGAGGCCGAATCCGCCGCCCTCGCAACAGCCGTACCCGATCCGCGAGTTCTGCGGTTCCTCAAGGGTGTGGCCGCATGGGTCGACGGAAACCACTACTGGCACATGAGCAACACTTACCGCTACAGCCTTCCCGACTTCTGGTAAGAGGAATGGATTCATCTGTGACCACTGAGATCACCCCCACCGTCGGCACCTCCCCCTTCATCCCGGCTCCCGCGACCCCCTACCAGGGGGACATCGCGCGCTACTGGAACGAAGAGGCGCGGCCGGTGAACCTGCGTCTCGGCGATGTCGACGGGCTCTACCACCACCACTACGGCATCGGTGACATCGACGCGGAGGCCCTGGGGGACCCGGCCGACAGCGCGTACGAGAAGCGGCTGGTGGCCGAGCTGCACCGGCTGGAGTCGGCCCAGACCGATGTGCTCCTGGACCACCTGGGTGTGATCGGCCGCGACGACCTCCTCGTGGACGCCGGCTGCGGCCGCGGCGGCTCCATGGTCATGGCCCACCAGCGCTTCGGCTGCAAGGTCGAGGGAGTCACCCTCTCCAGCAAGCAGGCCGACTTCGGCAACCAGCGCGTGACCGAGCTGGGCATCCAGGACTCCGTCCGCTCCCGGGTCTGCAACATGCTCGGCATGCCCTTCGAGACGGGCTCCGTCTCCGGCTCGTGGAACAACGAGTCCAGCATGTACGTCGACCTCGAAGACCTGATGGCGGAGCACTCCCGCATGCTCAAGGTCGGCGGCCGCTACGTGACCATCACCGGCTGCTGGAACCCCCGTTACGGCCAGCCCTCGAAGTGGGTCTCCCAGATCAACGCGCACTTCGAGTGCAACATCCACTCCCGCCGCGAATACCTGCGGGCCATGGCCGACAACCGCCTCGTCCCGCAGGCCGTCATCGACCTGACCCCGGAGACCCTGCCGTACTGGGAGCTGCGGGCCACCTCCTCCCTGGTCACCGGTATCGAGGAAGCGTTCATCAACTCCTACAAGGACGGCTCCTTCCAGTACGTCCTGATCGCCGCCGACCGCGTCTGATCCGCGCTCAGCACCAGGCAGCCGGGTCCGTCACCGACGGGCCCGGCTCGTCCGCATACAAGCGGAAGGTGCCCTCCCGTTCGGTTGTCCGGATCCGGATCACCGGACAAGAGGTCAATCCACTGCCGCGCTAGGGTGCGCGCGTGAGTTCACAAGTCGTCATCGGATTCGGCCCCGCGGGGGCCGCCACCGCCCGCCTCCTGGCCCAGCAGGGCCATTCCGTCACCGTCGTCACCAGATCGGGCGGAAGTCCCGAACCGGGCATCGAACACCGCACGTTCGACGCGAAGGACAGCTCCGCGCTGGCCGAGGCCGCCCGTGGTGCCGAGGCCATCCACCACTGCGCCGCCCCGCCCTACCACCGCTGGACGGAGGAATGGCCCGCCCTCGTCGCCTCGGCCTGCACCGCCGCCGAGGCCACCGGGGCCGTGCTCGTCCTGCTGGGCAACCTCTACGGCTACGGCCCCGTGGACGGCCCCCTCACCGAGGACCTGCCGCTCGCCGCGACCGGCCCCAAGGGGCGGGTGCGCGCCGCCGCCTGGCAGCAGGCGAAGGCCCTGCACGAGCAGGGCCGTATCCGCGCCGTGGAGGTACGCGCCTCCGACTTCTTCGGACCCGGCGTCACCGAAGGCGGCCACCTCGCCACCCGGGTGGTCCCCGCCGTGCTGCGCGGCCGCCCCGTCGCCACCCTCGGGGACCCGGACGCCCCGCACAGCTGGACCTACCTCCCCGACGTGGCCAGGGCCCTGGCCGAGGTCGCGGGGGAGGAGCGGGCCTGGGGCCGCGCCTGGCACGTACCGACCGAACCACCCCAGTCCGTACGGGAGATGGTCGGGCTACTGGCCGCGCAGGCGGGGACCGGACCGGTCCCGGTGCGCGGGATCCCCTCCGCCGCACTGTCCGTGGCCGGGCTGTTCTCGCCGCTGCTGCGGGAACTGAAGGAGATCCGCTACCAGTTCGACCGCCCCTTCGTCGTCGACACGAGCGCCTACGAGGCCGCCTTCACCACACGCGCCACACCCCTCGACGCGCAGATCACGGCCACCCTGGACTGGTGGCGCGCCCACCTGCCGGCCGGCAGGTGACCGCGTGACCGGGACGGACACACGGGGCCGGGAGGGAGCGGGGCACGAGGACATAGCCGTCGTCGGCATGGCCTGCCGCTTCCCCGGCGCCCGGAACGTGAACGAGTACTGGCGGCTCCTCACCGCCCCGCGGGCACAGTTCTCCACCGTCCCGGACACGCGCTGGCGCGGCGCCGCCTTCCTGAGCGACGACTTCCGTGACACCGCGTCGACCTATACCGACACCATGGCCCTGCTGCCCGGCGTGGAGCTCTTCGACGCCGCCCACTACGGCATCCCGCCGCGCCGGGCCGCCGCCATGGACCCGCAGCACCGGCTGCTGATCGACCTCGCCCGCGAGGCGGTCCAGGACGCGGGATGGGAGGCCGACGGCTTCGACCGCGAGGAGACCTCGGTGATCACCGCGCTCACCGAGAGCGGCTACCGCTCGCTCAGCACCCTGCGGATCCGCATGCGGCAGCTGGCCGGGGGCGAGTTCGGGCAGCCGCCCGCCGGCTCCGGCTGGCAGGACGCCGTACGCGCCGTCGACGGGCTGCACGGCACCTCCGTGGCCGGACTGCTGCTCAACATGGGCCCGAACACGATCAGTTCGGTCCTCGACCTGCACGGCGAGAGCTACGCCCTGGACTCGGCCTGCTCCGGCGGGCTGATGGCCGTCGCCAACGCCGTGCACGCGCTGCGCGCCGGCCGGACCCGTATCGCGCTCGCCGGCGGCGCCCAGCTGATCCTCGCCCCCGACCTGCTGGTGGGCCTCTGCCGGATCGGCGCCATCTCGCGCAGCGGCCGCTGCCTGCCCTTCGGCTCGGAGGCGGACGGTTTTGTCCTGGGCGAGGGCGCGGGGGTCCTCGTCCTGCGGCCCCTGTCCGACGCCCTGGCCGCGGGCGACCGGGTCTACGCCGTCATCCGCGGGGTGGGCACGGCCAACGACGGGACCGTGCAGGGCGGCCTGCACCCCCGGGCGGGCGGACAGCTCCGGGCCCTGCGCCGCGCCTACCGGGACGCGGGCCTGGCCCCGGACGCGGTGGGCTATCTGGAGGCACACGGCACCGGCACCACGGTCGGTGACCCGGTCGAGATCGGCGTCCTGGGCGCACTGCGCGGTGAAGGCGCGGCCCCCGCCTACCTCGGGGCGGTCAAGGCGGTCGTCGGGCACTCCCTCAACTCCGCCGGTCTGGCCGGACTGATCAAGACGGTACTGGCCGTGCAGCGGGGGGTGATCCCGCCGCAGCCGGAGTTCGCCCTCGCCGACGGCGGGGCGCTCGCCGCCGCCCGGCTGGCCGTCGCGACCGAGCCGACCCCGTGGCCGGAGGGCGGAGGGCCGCGCCGGGCGGGGGTGAGCGCCTTCGGCTTCGGCGGGACGGGGGTTCACCTGGTGGTGGAGGAGGGCCCGCGGCCCCCGGTGTCCCCGGCACCGGAGGCGGGGCCGCGGATGCTCGTCCTTTCCGCCCGGGACCGGGCCGGGCTGGCCGGGTACGCACGGGACGTGGCCCAGGTCCTGGCCGAGGAGCTGCCGCCGCTGGACCGGGTGGCGGACACCCTCGCCCGCCGGTCCCCGCTCGCGCAACGGCTCTCCGTGGTGGCCCGGGACGCCGGGGACGCGGCCGCCCGCCTGACGGAGGCGGCCGAGGCCCTGGCCTCGGGCCGGGCCCCCGAGTCCGCCCCCGGCCCGCAGCGGCCGACGCCGGCGCGCAGGCCGCCGTACACCCTCCCGCCGAGCCCGCTCGCCCCGCGCCGGCACTGGGTCGTGGACGAGACCAGGCGCGGGACGGCCGGGCCGGCGCCGGAGCCGGAGCCAGTGCCGGTGCCAGTGCCCGTGCCGGAGAAGGCACCCACCGCCGTACCCACCCCCGTGCGGCCCACGGAGACCACGGCCGCCGGCCTCGTCCTGCGGGCGGTGTCGCGCACCGGCGTATTCCCCCTCGCCGACCTCGGCGGGAGCATGCGCCTGGTCACGGACCTCGGCTTCGACTCCCTCATGCTCCAGGAACTGGCCGTCACCCTCGGCGAACGGATGCCCGGCTTCCCCACCGAGGAGCTGTTCGCCCCCGGCCTGACCGTCGCGCAGGTGATCGGCCTCGTCGACCCGGACGCCGCCCTGCCCGCCGCACCGGAGGCGGAACCACCGAAACCCGGCACCCCGGCCGAAGCCGACGAGGGCACCGCACGCGTGGAGGACTTCCCCGAGGTGGAGCGCTTCGAGGGGCGGCTGGACTCCCTCACCGCCTCCGCCGCCGCCTTCCCGTACTTCCGTGTCCACGAGGGCGTCATCCGCGAGACCACGGTCATCGGGGGCCGCCCGTACCTCTCCTTCGGCAGCTACAACTACCTGGGCATCTCCGGCCACCCGGCGGTCAACGAGGCCGTGCACCGGGCGGTCGAGCGCTACGGCACCTCGGTGTCCGCGAGCCGCGTGCTCTCCGGGGAACGCGAGGTGACGGTCCGGCTGGAGCGGGCCCTGAGCGCCTTCCTCGGCGTCGCGGACTGCCTCACGCTCGTCAGCGGCCACGCCACCAATGTGACGGCCATCGGGCATCTGGTGGGCGCCGGGGACCTCGTGCTGCACGACGCGCTCGCCCACGACAGCATCCTCCAGGGCTGCGCGCTGTCCGGGGCGGCCCGGCGGCCCTTCGCGCACAACGACACGGCCATGCTGGAGCACCTGCTGCGGCTCAACCGGTCCCGCTTCCGGCGGGTGCTGATTGCCGTGGAGGGCGCCTACAGCATGGACGGAGACCTGGTCGACCTGCCCGCCGTGATCGCACTGAAAAATCGATACGGCGCCCTGCTCATGGTCGACGAGGCGCACAGCATCGGCACCGTCGGCGCCCGCGGGCGCGGGGTCGGTGAGCACTTCGGCGCCGACCGCTCCGACGTGGACCTGTGGATGGGCACCCTGTCCAAGTCCTTCGCCAGCTGCGGGGGTTACCTCGGGGGCTCGGCGCGGGTGGTGCGCTGGCTGCGCCACACCCTCCCCGGCTTCGTCTACAGCGTGGGGCTGACCCCGGCCAACGCGGCCGCGGCGCTGGCCGCCACCGAGCTGATCACCGCCGAACCAGAGCGCGTACGCCGGCTGCGGCGCAACGCGGAGCTGTTCCTCGGCCTGGCCTCCGCGGCGGGCCTGGACACCGGCCTCAGCTCCGGCACCCCGATCGTGCCCTGCCTGCTCGGGGACTCGGCGCGGACCCTGCGCGTCGCGGACCGGCTGTACGCGCGGGGGATCGTCGCGGACCCGATCTTCCACCCGGCGGTGGAGGAGGGGCTGTCCAGGCTGCGGTTCTTCCTCACCAGCGAGCACGGCGAGGAGGAGATCCGGCGGGCCGTCGCCATCCTGGCCGAGGAGGTGGCGGCCGCCGGGTGAGGGGGCTCCGGCCGGGGCGTCGGCGGCCCGGCTCAGATCAGGGTCCGCTCGATCCGGCTGAGCATCGCGCTCTTCCCCGGGTCCGCGGAGGCCGCGGGGTCCCCGGCCGCGGCGGCGGTCTCCCGGCCCTCCGCGCCGCCCATCCGCTGGGAGAGCAGATAGGCGATGATCTCCGCCTCCTGCTCCTGGACGTCGTCGTAGGTCGCGCGCAGGAGCATGTCGCGCACGAGCTGCGGGTCGAGGTTCGGGAAGAGCAGGCGGGCGGCGGCCTCGTCCAGCCCGCCCGCACCGCGGTGGCAGCAGATGATGTGGCCCAGCTCGTGCAAGATGATGTGCTCCTGATGGGCGCCGGTGGTGTTGGCGTCGTAGAAGATGAGGTCCTCGTCGCGCGCGGCCACCCACATGCCGCACGGATGCGAGGCGGGCATCTGCATCGGGACCAGCAGGATCGGGCGGCCGCGTGCCTCACCGAGGTGCCGGCACAGCTCGGCCACGTCCGTGGCCTCCGGCAGGCCGAGTTCGGCGAGCCGCCGCGCGCCCGCCTTGCGGAGCTGCTTGAGCCGGCTGCGGCGGTCCTGGTCCGCCGAGCGGTCCTTGCGGGGGCCCCTCATCCGGCGTCCGCGGGATCGGCGGAGTCCTTCACCGGCGGCAGGCCCTGCAACTGCCGGTACTGGTCCATGATGGCGGTGATGGCCTGGAGGTTCTCCTTCTTCATCCCGGCCGCGCGCATTGCCACCGCGCGCACCCCGGACTGGCGCAGCGCCTCCACGGCCGCGAGCTCGCTCAGCACCGAGCGGGCCACCTCCTCGTCGAAGAAGTAGGCCACCGAGACGCCGAAGAACCGGGCCAGGGCGGCGAGCAGGTCGGGCGAGGGATTGGAGCGCTTGCCCGTGCGCAGCTGCGACAAGTACACACCCCCGACCTTGAGTTCGGGACTGGCCCGTTTCAGCTCCTCCGCCACCTCGGCGTTGGTCCAGTGCCTGCCCTTGGGGCGCACCGTCCTGAACAGGTCGTCGAGCCGCACCGCGAGCAGGGGCCGTTCATCGGCCTCGGTCTCGGTTTCCGTCATGGTGAACCTTCCTCCCGTCACCTCCCTGGTATAGCCAGTGGCTATACGGCAGTTTCACAGAATAGCGGTCAGTTGACAATTGGCCCTGACTCCGCCAACGTTGGGTCTCGCCGATAGCTGCCAGCTAACGCGACTCACGGGGGAAGGACGAGTCGGGTGGCGGCGGACATCGGACTGGCCCGGCCCTCGGGGGATGGGCCGGGCCAGTCCGGGCGGGAGCCACTCGTCCGGCCCGACGGAAAACGGGGGACGGGGGTGTCCCGCCCGGTTTGACGGGGGATGCAAACCGGGCGGGAGCTCTCAACTCGCCTTACCGAGCTTACTGTAGGCCGCCGCGACCTGGGTGAGCCAGGCAACTTCCGCCCCGAAGTTGTCCGTGTCACGGTCGTCGAAATCGCCCGCGTCCTTGTTGTCGTGCGGCACGGTCCCGGCCGCCTTGGCGCTCAACGCCCGTTTGATCTGCGCCGCTTCGGCATACGCCTGCCGCAGCTCCTCGCTCGACTCCTTCACCGGCCGCCCCGGAAGGTCCCTCCCGGGCCCCGCACGGTCGATATAGGGGCGCAGATCGCGCCATCCGTCGCGGATCTCCACCACCCGCCGGTGCAGGCGGTAGTCGAGGTCGGACACCGAGGCGCCCGGCGGCTCCAGCGCGATGTCGGGGGAGGACTCGTACAGGTCCCGCCAGAGCGGGTACAGCGCCCGGTAGGAGCGGTAGGCGCCCGCCCACTCCAGCAGCCGGGAGGCGGAAGGCCCCCAGGAGGAGTTCGTCAGGCTCAGCGAGAGCAGGACGATGCCCAGCGCGCTGAACACGTTGGAGGCGAGCTTCCACAGGCCGATGTCGACCCCGGCGGCCGCCGTGAGGATGTTGACCGTCCGGGCCGTGCAGTACAGGAAGAGCACCACGGCGGCGACGGACAGCAGCCGCAGCGCCTGCCGCAGCGAGGCGTTGTCGGTCATCCGGGCGTACGGGCCGCACTGGCGGTAGATCGTCACGCACGGCACCGCCTGGGAGACGATGAACACCAGCAGGTACGTGAGGACCAGCGGGCGGCCGCTGCCGGTGTCGAAGTCCGTCGCCGGACGGCCCGGCCCGTCGGCGAGCAGGAAGAGCGCCACCAGGAGCACGTTCAGCGCGATGCCGGTGCCGAGCCAGTAGCGCGACCGGCGCTGCGTCTCCGCGTCTGCGGCCGCCCACCGCAGCAGGATGATCTGCGCGCTGACGCAGAAGGCCACCGCCGACAGGTGCATGAGGAGGATCGCGAGGTTCCCCACGCCCAGGAAGCTCCCGCCCCCCATGGCTACGGCGCCCATGGTGAAGGTCAGGCACTGGAGGACCAGCGTGGTGATCAGCGTGCGGTAGGCGCTGTCCCGCCAGCTGCGCCGCGCCTGGCACAGGCGGTAGACGAGCGCGGCGTACGAGGACAGTGCCGCGATGACGAAGCAGAGGGTTCTGGTGGTGTTCACGTCCCGGATTCCTGCGAGGGCCGTGGGCCGGCGGATGGGTCGGGCGGTGCGGAAACGTTCATGCGGGGCACCGTACCCGCCGCCCCGCGCCGGACGGGGGCCCGGCCGCCGAACTCCCTTTCCCCGCAACACTATTCAGCCACCCGGGACGGGGCCCCGAGGGAAAGACTCCTCGGGGCCCCGCGCCGGGCCTCAGGACACCGTCAGGAACCGGGCCACGCTCGGCACCCCCTGCGCGTCCAGGGCGAAGAGCAGGTAGTTCCCCGGCAGCACCACACCGGTGTCCGCCGGGATCGCCACGCTGTGGACCCCGGCGGCCGTGGGCGTGGACACCAGCGGGATCCGCCGCTGGTCGTTGTCCGTGGAGTGGGTGGCCGCCGCCGCCCGCATCAGGACGAAGGAGGCCACGGCGCCCTCGGTGCCGACCGTCAGCGTGCTGCCGGGAGTCGTCCTGGGCGGCACGCCCACAATGATGGCGGGCCGCGGCTTCGGCGTACCGTCCGCGTTGAGCAGGTACGGAGGCGTGAACACGGCCCCGTCGGCGTGGTTGGTGGCGCAGTCCCCGCACAGCCCGCCGCCACCGGAGAAGATCCGCCCGTCCGGCAGCAGGTTCGCGACGCTGTGGTAGTTGCGCGGTACGGCCATCGTCGCCAGCGGGGTGAAGCGCCCGGTGGCCGGATCCCACAGCTCCGGGGTCAGGACGGAGGTGGCGTCGCTGAACGGCACCGGATACGCCTGCCCGCCGAAGACGGCCACCTTCCCGTCCGGCAGGACCACGCTGTTGCTGAACGCGCGGGCGTGCTCCATGTCCCCGGTCCGGGCCGCCTGTACCTGGCTGCCCGAGATGCCCACCGTGTACGCGCGCTGCGTGGCGGGGGAGTCCTGGTAGGCGGGGGAGCCGCCGAGGGTGACCAGCTTGCCGATGTCGTAGGCGACGGCGTTGCCGGTCATCGCGTCCTGGCTGTCGGCCCGGTTCCCGGCGGGGGTGATGCCGCCCTGCCCGCCGGTGGTGATCCAGTTCATCTGGCGGCTCGGGCCCAGTTGCAGCACCTTGCCGCCCGAAGTGGCGTGCAGCCACATGTGGTTGTCGGCGCGGTAGGCCCCGCCGGATCGGCCGTCAGCGCCGGGGCGGCCGTCACGCCCGGCAGCTTGCGCCAGGTGCGGGTGTCCGGGGACCAGACCTCGCCGCCCTTGTCGGTGGCCGCGTTGCCGCTCCAGGACCCGCCGAGGACAAAAGCCTCGCCCGTGGAGAGCAGCGTCATCGCCTGGTAGCCGCGGGCGATGTTCATGCTGCTGGTCGCCGACCAGGCATCGGTGGCGGGGTCGTAGATGCTCGCCTTCTCCGCGTTGCTGCCGCCGGTGACCAGCACCCGGCCGTCGGCCAGCATCACGATGCCCGGACAGAACATGTCGTGGCCGGTGTTGTCGATGCGCCGCTGGGTGACCTTGCCCGTCTTGAGGTCCAGGATCGCGGTCTGCGTATAGCCGTTGCTGCCGCCGAAGCGGTCCAGTGCGTACGCCGACCAGGCCAGCAGCTTGTCACCGGGAAGGGCGGCCGTCGCCACCGGCACCAGCGGGAACCCGATGATCCGGCCCCAGGACCCGTGGACGGCCGGACTGGCCGGACCGCTCAGCCGGATCTCCGCCGCCGAGGTCCAGGGCCCGCGGCCACCGGCCTCGCTGGTCACCGTCAGCCGGACGAAGCGGGCACTCTCGGCGCGGGTGAAGGTGGCGGTCTTGACGGTGTCGTCGTCCCGCCAGCTGCCCGCCGCCACCGGGGCGCCGAAGGTGGTGCCGTCGGTGCTGGTCGCGATGGTGTAGGCGCCCGCGCGGCCGTTGGCGCCGCCGGTGCGCGGGTGGTAGGCCAGCGCGGAGACCGTCGTGGTGCGGTGCATGTCGATGGTCAGGCTGTGCGGCAGGGGAGTGGCGGTGCCGGACCACTTGCTGTGCCAGAGGGTGCTGTCGCTGCCGTCGAGGACATTGGCGGCGCGTCCGTTCTCACCGCTGGTCTCCTCGTCGCTCGCCGTCGCCGTCCACCCGGTGCGGGGCAGGTCGACGGTGGCCGCCGGGGTGCCCGGGTCGCCCAGCAGGTTGATCTCGGCGGCCGAGGTCCAGGGTCCGCGGCCACCGGCCTCGGTGAGCGCCGTCAGCCGGACGAAGCGGGCGCCCTGCGGGGCGAAGCCGAGGGTCTTGGCGCTGGCGTCGTCCGCGACGGTACCGGTGGCGACCGGGGTCCCCCAGTTCACCCCGTCCGCGCTCACGCTGATGCTGTACTCGCCCGGGCGGCCGTTGGACCCGTTCGTGCGGGGCTGGTACACGAGCGCCGACACCACGGCCGTGCGGTGCATGTCGATCGTCAGCGTATGCGGCAGCGGCGCCGGTGTACCGGTCCATTTGCTGTGCCAGAGGGTGGCGTTGCTCCCGTCGAGGACGTTGGCGGCGCGTCCGTTCTCACCGCTGGTCTCCTCGTCGCTCGCCGTCGCCGTCCACCCGGCCCGGTCGAGGAGCGGGGCCGCGGGCTCCATGGCGTTCGCCGGCGCGATCCCGTGGTGCGGCGACTGCTGCGCCTTCTGGTCCAACGGCATGGGCACTGGGCGCGGCACGGGCTGCCCGGTGGCCGCGGTACTGCTGACCCCCAGCCAGGGGGTCAGGCCGATCAGCAGCGAGCCGAGGGCGAAGGCTATGAGCAGGTAGGAGCGGCGTAACAGCCGCGTTGAGGCGAGGGAGCGCCTGGACTGCAATCTGACCTCCTGGGGCGAACGGACACGCCCGAAGAAGATAGTCAGCGGCAGGCGCAACTCGCCCGGAAAGAGCCAGAGTTGGCGGGAAACCTCAGGGAGCGTAGGGAGCCCGGGCGGTCTCGGCAGCCGTCCCGAACAGCTTCGGAGCCGGCCGGGCCCAGAAGCCGAGCCGGTGCTCCCGCGCGTAGTCCACCGTGTACGGCCGCCCCGCGGGGAGGGCCGTACGGTACGGCGGCCACTGCGGCAACCCCGGCCCGCGCGGGATGCCCGTACGGCCGAAGGCCGCCCAGTACCCAACCATCACCGCCGAAAGCCGGCGCTGCGCCCCCGCGAACCGGTGCTCCAAGAGACAGGGGATGTCACCGGCATGGCAGGCCCCGAACTCGAAGCCGCCGGGCAGCAGCAGGAACACCGGCGCCTCCCGGTCCGCGAACTCGTAGGCGCATACGGGGACATGCGCGGCGCGGCGGCGTCCATCGGTGTGCTCCCGCCGGGGCGGCCGCGTCCGTGCGTACGGTCTCCCCGGCCGCCGTACCCGGCGCGCACCCGAGCGGCACCGCCAGCGCGAGGGCTGAGGCCGCAGCGGCGGCGGGTGCGCCGCCGGGAGCGCGTCAGGCGCCGACGTACGCGGCCAGATGCTCGCCGGTCAGCGTGGAGCGGGCGGCGACCAGCTCGGCGGGCGTCCCCTCGAAGACGATCCGGCCGCCGTCGTGGCCCGCGCCGGGGCCGAGGTCGACGATCCAGTCGGCGTGCGCCATGACCGCCTGGTGGTGCTCGATGACGATGACCGACTTCCCCGAGTCCACGAGCCGGTCGAGCAGCCCGAGGAGCTGTTCGACATCGGCCAGGTGCAGGCCCGTCGTCGGCTCGTCGAGCACGTACACCCCGCCCTTGTCCGCCATGTGCGTGGCCAGTTTCAGCCGCTGCCGTTCGCCGCCGGACAGGGTGGTGAGCGGCTGGCCGAGGCTGACGTAGCCCAGCCCGACGTCGGTGAGCCGCTCCAGGATGCGGTGCGCCGCCGGGGTGGCCGCCTCGCCCGAGGCGAAGAACTCCGCCGCCTCCGTCACCGGCATGGCCAGCACCTCGCTGATGTCCCGTCCGCCGAGCCGGTACTCCAGCACCGACGGCTGGAAGCGCTTGCCCTCGCAGTCCTCGCACGGCGTGGCCACCCCGGCCATCATCGCCAGGTCCGTGTAGATCACCCCGGCCCCGTTGCAGGTGGGGCAGGCCCCCTCGGAGTTGGCGCTGAACAACGCCGGCTTGACCCCGTGGGCCTTCGCGAACGCCTTGCGGATCGGCTCCAGCAGGCCCGTGTATGTGGCCGGATTGCTGCGCCGCGAACCGCGGATCGCGCCCTGGTCCACCGAGACCACGCCCTCGCCCTTCGGGACCGAACCGTGGATCAGCGAGCTCTTGCCCGAGCCCGCCACCCCGGTGACGACCGTGAGCACCCCGAGCGGGATGTCCACGTCCACATCGCGCAGGTTGTGGGTGGAGGCGCCGCGGATCGCGAGCTTCCCCGTCGGCGTGCGCACCGTCTCCTTGAGGGCCGCCCGGTCGTCGAAGTGCCGCCCGGTGATGGTCCCGGCGGCCCGCAGCCCCTCCACCGGCCCCTCGAAGCACACCGTGCCGCCCGCCGTGCCCGCGCCGGGGCCCAGGTCGACCACGTGGTCGGCGATGACGATCGTCTCCGGCTTGTGCTCGACGACCAGCACCGTGTTGCCCTTGTCGCGCAGCCGCAGCAGCAGCCCGTTCATCCGCTGGATGTCGTGCGGGTGCAGCCCGGTGGTGGGCTCGTCGAAGACGTACGTGGTGTCCGTGAGCGAGGAACCGAGGTGCCGGATCATCTTGACGCGCTGCGCCTCACCGCCGGAGAGCGTGCCGGACGGGCGCTCCAGCGACAGATAGCCGAGCCCGATCTCCACGAAGGAGTCGAGGGTGTGGCGGAGCGAGGCGAGCAGCGGGGCCACCGACGGCTCGTCGAGGGAGCCGACCCAGGCGGCGAGATCGCTGATCTGCATCGCGCAGGCGTCCGCGATGGAGATCTTCTTGATCTTCGAGGACCGGGCCCCCTCGGTGAGCCGGGTGCCCTCGCAGTCCGGACAGGTGGTGAAGGTGACCGCCCGGTCCACGAACTCCCGGATGTGCGGCTGCATCGACTCGCGGTCCTTGGACAGCATCGACTTCTGGATCCGGGGGACCAGGCCCTCGTAGGTCATGTTGATGCCGGCGATCTTCATCCGGACCGGCTCGCGGTACAGGAAGTCCTGCAGCTGCTTCTTGGTGAAGGCGGAGATCGGCTTGTCCGCCGGGTAGAGGCCCGACTCGCTGTACAGGCGGTAGCTCCAGCCGCCCGGCTTGTAGCCCGGCACGGTCAGGGCCCCCTCGTCGAGGGACTTCGTACGGTCGTACAGCTCGCCGAGATCGAGGTCCGTGACGGAGCCCCGCCCCTCGCAGCGCGGGCACATACCGCCCGTGATGCTGAACGAGCGGCGCTCCTTCACCTTCTGCCCGCCGCGTTCCATGGTCACCGCGCCCGCCCCGCTGATCGAGGCGACGTTGAAGGAGAACGCCTTGGGCGAGCCGATGTACGGCTTGCCCAGGCGGCTGAACAGGATGCGCAGCATCGCGTTGGCATCGGTGGCGGTGCCCACCGTGGAACGGGGGTCACCGCCCATCCGCTGCTGGTCGACGATGATCGCGGTGGTCAGACCGTCGAGCACGTCGACCTCGGGCCGCGCCAGGGTCGGCATGAAGCCCTGGACGAAGGCGCTGTAGGTCTCGTTGATCAGCCGCTGGGACTCGGCGGCGATCGTGTCGAAGACCAGCGAGCTCTTGCCGGAGCCCGAGACCCCGGTGAACACCGTCAGACGGCGCTTCGGGATCTCGATGCTCACGTCCTTGAGGTTGTTCACGCGGGCGCCGTGCACGCGGATCAGATCGTGGCTGTCGGCAGCGTGCCGGGCGGGCGGCTGCGTGTTCTTCCTCGTGGCCATGCTGGTTCTTCTCCTACGGCTGCTCTGCGGGGTGCGGTGCTACTGCTTGCGGGGCTGGTTGAAGCGGAGCATGTTGCCCGCCGGGTCGCGGAAGGCGCAGTCCCGCACACCGTACGGCTGGTCGATCGGCTCCTGCATGACCTCACCGCCCGCCGCCCGGATGCGTTCGAAGGTGGCGTCGACATCGTCGGTCGTGAAGATCACGCCGCGCAGCAGGCCCTTGGCCAGCAGCTCCGCCATCGTCTGCCGGTCGGCGGGGGAGGCGCCGGGGTCGGCGAGCGGCGGTTCGAGCACGATCTCCACGTCGGGCTGCGCGGGGGAGCCGACGGTCACCCACCGCATGCCCTCGAAGCCCACGTCGTTGCGTACTTCCAGGCCGAGGACGTCGCGGTAGAAGGCGAGCGCCTTGTCGTGGTCGTCGACGGCGATGAAACACTGGGAGAGGTTGATGTTCATGGCTCCGACGCTACGAGGCGGGCGCGGGTTTCGCTTCTCCATTCCTGACCGGATTCCCGGGCGCATTCCTGACCGGGTCACCGACGGGGCTCCCGGCCGGCTCGCCGCCGCGCAGCGGACGTGTCATGTACTTGGCGACGCACGCGGGGATCGACTCGCCCGCCTCGTGATCGCGGGCCCGGTAGGCGCTGGGACTCTCCCCGACCAGCTCGGTGAAACGGGAGCTGAACGACCCCAGCGAGGTGGAGCCGACCGCGAAGCAGACCTCGGTGACGCTCAGGTCCCCCCGCCGCAGCAGCGCCTTCGCCCGCTCCACGCGGCGGGTCATCAGATAGCTGTACGGGGTCTCCCCGAAGGCGGCGCGGAAGCTGCGGGAGAAGTGCCCGGCCGACATCAGGGCCACCTGCGCCAGCGCCGGGACGTCCAGTGGCCGCGCGTAGTCGCGGTCGATCGTGTCCCGCGCGCGGCGCAGCCGCACCAGATCCTCCAGGGTCATGCGTCCCAGGATCGCACGGCGCCCGGAGGCCGTCCCGGCTTCGGCCGCGCGGCCCTCAGCCGGTGGCCGGCTCCCCGATGACCAGGTCCCGTACGGCCGGCATCCCGCCCTTCGCCAGCGCGCGCCGCTGCCGGTCGGCGGGGGTCCCCTCCTGGAGCAGCCGGTGTACGAGGGACCCGACCTCGCGGGCGTCCCCCGACTCCTCCAGGGCCGGGGCGACATGCGCGAGCAGCGCGGCCAGTACGTCGCCGCTGCTGCGGTTGCGGCCCGAGGGATCGACCAGGGTGGTGTTCAGGCCGTGCCGGGCGGCGTGCCAGTTGGCCGCCTGGAGCAGTTCCGGCGCGCACCGGGAGGCCGGGACCCCGGCCGCGATCTCGTTCAGGGCGACGGCCACCAGCGCGCGGACCAGACCCGCCAGCATGACCGCGTCGTCGGCGTAGAGCTGGACGTCCAGGCAACGGACCTCGATGGTCGGGTAGCGGTCGGACAGCCGCGCCTGCCAGTACAGCTGGCCCCGGTCCGCGATCACGCCCGAGCCGAGGAGGGCGTCGATCCGCGCCTCGTAGTCGGCGAGCCCGTCGAAGTGCGGGGGCGGGCCGCTGACCGGCCAGCGGCCGAAGACGATGGTGCGCCAGCTGGCGAAGCCGGTGTCCCGGCCGTCCCACAGGGGCGAGTTCGCGGACATGGCCAGCAGGGTCGGCAGCCAGACCCGGATGCGGTTCAGTACCTCCACACCGGTCTCCGGATCGGGTACGCCCACGTGCACGTGCATGCCGTTGATCAGCTGCTCGTCGACGAGCTGGCGGGCCTGGCCCTCCATCCGCAGATAGCGCGGCCGGGGGGTGACGGGGACGCCGGCCGCGTCCCGGACGGGCGCGGCGGCCGTCATCGCGACGCGGCAGCCGTGCTCCTCGGCGGCGGAGACCACCGCGTGCCGCAGCCGCAGCAGGTGGCCGCCGACCTCCTCCAGCCGCGAGCAGACCGGCGTGGCGACCTCGACCTGTGCCTGCAGCAGCTCGTCCTGGACCTCGTCGTCCTCGGCGATCGCGCCGATCCCGGCCGCGCGGCGGACGTACTCCGAACCCGGGACGGGGAGCCCCGTCACCGGATCGACCAGCAGGTACTCCTCTTCGACGCCAAATGTGATCACCCTGTGCGGTTACCCCGGAACGGCGTGATCATCCTGTGCGTGCGCCCGTCCGGAGTAGGGGGGCGGGCGGGGGCGCGGGGGCCGCTGCCTCAGAGGTTGAGGGTGATGGCGTAGGCGAGGAAGAAGAGCGCGACCAGGAGCGCGACGACGCAGATGATGATGAGCGGTCCCTTGCCCCAGCCCTTGGTCAGCGGCCGGTAGGGACCCGCTCCGGTCCCGGTGCTGGACTCGGCCGGAGGTGTCTCCTCCGGGGGGACGCCGTGGGCGGTTCCGGGGCGGTCGTCGCCGGCGCGGTAGGGGTTCGGGGTGGGGGCGGAAGTCATGGGTGTACCTCCTTCGGGTACCTCCTCGGTCACCCGGCACCTACCCGTCCGCGCGGCCGCGACGCGGACACCTGAGGAAGGTGTTCCGGAGGGGGCGGCCGGGAATACGCGGAGGACAAGGACGGGAGGCTGACGATGAACGGTGAGCAGCGGAGAGGACGGTCGCCCGGCGCGGAGGCGGAAGGCCCCTGGAAGGACTTCGAGCACGTACTGCGGGCAATGGACCGCCTGGCGGAGCGCTCGGCGGCCCGCACCGGCACGGCCGGACGGAACCGCCGTACGACGGAGACGGACGGGGAGCGTCCGGTCTAGCGGGGGAGTGTCCGGTCCGAGGGGGCGGCGGCTGCTTGCGGAGCGGAGGAGTGGGCAGGCGCCTGGAGTGCGGGTGAACCGCACGAACCTCCGAGAAGGAGCGAACCGCTATGGGCAAGGCGAGCGCGAAGGCGAAGCAGGCCAAGGGCAAGATCAAGGAAACCGCCGGCGACGCCATGGGCGACCGGCGCATGCAGACCGAGGGGATCGCCGAGCAGGCCGGAGGCAAGACCGAGGAGGTCGTGTCGAAGGCAGCGGACAAGACGAAGAAGGCCCGCGGCAAGCACTGACGCCCGCACGGAACGCGAGGAGGGCCCGTACGCTCCGTACGGGCCCTCCTCACGCGCCGTGCTAGGCCGTCTCTTCCGGATCTTGCCGGGCCCGCGCTGCCCGGCACCGCACCTCATCCCCCAGACTCCGTCCGGGGGGACCCCCAGGTTGTCGGGGCACCCGAGTACGTCCAGTACACGGGAGCCCCTCCGCCTTGCGATGCACGGCACCGGACAACGCGGGCCCGGCAAGATCCGGAAGAGACGGCCTAGCGCTCACGGGGATCATGCGGGCGGACCTGCTCCTCGCGCCCGACCCCGCTGCGCTGCCGCTTCGCGGCGTGGGCCCCGGCGTCCCGGTCGTCCCTGTCCGCCGTGCGGCCCATCAGGTCTCCCCGGCGGCCCAGCACGGCCTCGTCGGCCTGCCGCCGGGCCTCGGGGTCCCCGCTCTCGCCGGGTGCCTGGGAGGGCGTGGTGCGCGGGATCTTCT
The DNA here is from genome assembly GCF_040644195.1 of Streptomyces sp. NPDC047014. Taxonomy (NCBI): domain Bacteria; kingdom Bacillati; phylum Actinomycetota; class Actinomycetes; order Kitasatosporales; family Streptomycetaceae; genus Streptomyces; species Streptomyces sp. NPDC047014. Next base: position 58,276 of record NZ_JBEYVX010000028.1, read on the forward strand.
CGCCGCTGCCGCTGCCGCTGCCGCTGCCGCTGTGCTTGCGCTCGGTCATCGCTTCCTCCTTGCGCCGGGCCTCTCAGTAGCCCAGTTCGCGCTTGAGCTCGGCCTTGTCCATGGAGGACCGGCCGTGGACGTTCTTCTTCCTCGCCTCCTCGTACAGCTGGTCGTACGTGGGCCCCTGGGCGCCCTTGTGGGAGTGCAGGCCGCCGCGCCGGCCGGAGGAGATGTCCTCCAGGGAGGTGCGGCTGGCGGTCTTGGACTCGCCCGCGCGGGCGCGCTCCTTGTTGACCGTCCGCGCGGCGATCTCCTCCGCCCGCTCGGGGCTCTCGCCCCGCTCCTCGGCGCTCTCCTTGATGTGCTCGTACTGACGTTCGCGCTTGGGGCTGGAACCACGAGGCATGGCGACTCCCTGACGGTGCGGTGCCGGCTTCGGTACCCCGGGCGCCTACCCGGACCGCGCCGCCGCACTCACCGGACCGGCCGGCACCGGAGGGATTGGCTCCGCCCCGACCGGGTATCCGCCCCGAGGTAAATCTCCTCCGGGAGGGGTGTCATGATCCAGGTGTCCATTCCGCTGATCCCCGCGGGCGACGGCGTACTGCTGATCCCCGCCGACCAGGTGACCACCCTGCTGCGCAGCCTCGCGGCGGACTGGGTGGAATCCACCGAGTGCGGCACGTCGCGCGGCGATCCGCAGACCGCCCGCGACCTGTCGGGAGTACTGGCGGAGCTAGCCGACCAGATCGACGTGGAGTGCATCGGCCTCAACTCGGCCCCGGACCGCTGAGCGCGGCGGCCGGCGCCGGGCCGGCCCCACGCCCGGCCCGGCAGCACCGGGCCGGGCACGTCGCCGTGCTCAGCTCGCGACCTGCCCCGCGGCCCGGTCGCAGAGCTCGACGGTGGCCAGGTGGGCCTCCGCCGCCGTGACGGCCTCCGGGACCGTGGAGCGGCCCATGAGGACGCACAGGGTGTAGGCCGCGTCGTCCATGGCGCCGCGCGCCACCGCGTCGCCCGGGGCCGCCCGCAGCAGCTCCCGGCAGGCCCGGAACCGGGCCAGCACCTCCTCCGTCCGGGCCCGGCTGGGCAGCAGCCCCACGCCCCGCACCCCGACGTGCGCCCGCAGCGCCTTCACCGCCCGCCGCAGCGCCCGTTCCCACCGCTGCGGTACGGGCTCCCCGCGCGCCCCGGCGTACAGCGCGGCCGCGACATCCGGCGCCGGGGCCTGGACGAGCTCGGCGACGGCCGCCAGGACGAGGCGCGCCTCCCGCGCCCCACAGGGAGTCAGGGCCATCACCATTCCCGTGGCCCACTCCACGGCGGGCTCACCGCGGAGCACCGGAACCTGCCCTTCCGAGGGCTGATGAATGCGTGGAGAGATCACGGATCATCCTTTCAACCGAAGGCTGTGCGAAGGATGCACGGAAGTATGGAAGGTATGCCCGCCCATCACCCCCAGGACACCCGCCGAGGCTCCGCCAACGGCGCCCGGCCCGGCGCGAGGATGGTGGCATGACCGACACCTTCTCCTCGCGCACCCTCCACGTGACCACCGGCAACCGGGAGACCGTCCACGACCTGACCGCCGCCTGCGTCTCCTTCCTCGACGAGGTCGCCCACGGCCGCAGCGGCCTGCTCAACATCTTCACCCCGCACGCCACCGCCGGACTCGCCGTCATCGAGACGGGCGCGGGCAGCGACGACGACCTGCTCACCGCCCTCGGCCTGCTCCTGCCCTCCGACGACCGCTGGCAGCACCGCCACGGCTCACCGGGCCACGGCCGCGACCACGTCCTCCCCGCGTTCGTCCCGCCCCACGCCACGCTCCCGGTCATCAACGGCCGCCTGGAACTGGGCACCTGGCAGTCCGTCACCCTGGTGGACACCAACCGCGACAACCCGGAACGCCAGGTCCGGCTGAGCTTCCTGGGGTGACCCGGGACCCCTCCGGGCGCCGCCTGTGGGGTCAGCGGGCGCTGATCAGGGCCTGGGGGGTGCCGTCCGAGGTGACCGCGATGCTGATCGTGGTGGCCGGGAAGGCCGTGCGGCCGCCCGGGCCGACCGGTAGGGGGCGGAAGGGGTCCCAGGTGCCGTCCGCGCGGCGCAGGGTGTGGTGGGCGTTGCCGTCGGCGCCGATCGCGAGGACCCGGCTCTCGCCGGTCGCGGTGCCCGCGACGGCCACGGCCCGGGCGGCCATGGCGGACGGGCCCGTACCCGTGGGCGTGCCCCAGCCCTGGAGGCTTCCGTCGGCGCGGACCACGTTGTGCCAGACGTTGCCGTCGCGGCCGACGGCGAGGATCTGGGCCTCCCGGCCCGCCGCGCCGATCGCCAGGTCCGGGCCGGCGAACTCGGCGGCGCCGACTCCCGGGACCTTGGTCCACGGCTGCCAGGAGCCGTCCGCCGCGCGGGTGGTGAGGCGCATCGCCCCGTCCGTCCCGAAGGCGATCACGCGCGTGGAGCCGTCGGGCATGCCGCTCGCCGCGGCCCGGCCCGCCCGGACAAGTCCCTTGTCGGAGCCGGGCATCGCGGCCCAGCCCTGCCATCCGCCGTCCACGTAGCGGATGTTGTGGTACACGAGCCCGTCGCGGCCGATCGCGAGGAGCTGGGCGTCACCGCCGGGCATCGCGGTGATCGAGACATCCGCGGCCTTGAAGCCGGGGGCCTTGTTGTCGGCGGCGGGCAGGATGTTCCAGCGCTGCCAGGAGCCGTCGCCGTAGCGGACGGTGTGCCAGATATGGCCGTCCAGGCCGATGCCCAGGACCTGGATTCCCCCGTCGGGGGTCGGGGCGACGGACTGCCGGCCGCCGGAGAAACGGAAGGAATCCCCGGCTCCGGCGAGCGCGGTGGCGGGCGTCCAGCCGCCGCCGGGCAGCATGCCGGTCTGGTAGTAGGTGTTCGGGGTGGTCCTGACCTGGAGGTTCCTGGAGATGATCTCCCGCTGGAGTTCCCCGGCGCCGACTCCGTCACCGTTCTGGTTGATGTCGTCGGTCATGATGATGTTCATGTTCTCGGCGACGTCGGAGTGGTTCCAGTCCTGCCGCAGCTTGCCGAGCATCTGGCTGTTGAGCTCGCGCGACAGGCTCAGCAGGTAGTTGTCGGCGGTGCCGGGGGAGAGCAGCCGGAGCACGCCGAGCGCCTGGGCGACCGCCGCGTCCGGTATGGAGTGGGTGGGGTCGATGATGCTCTGGAGGACGAACAGCTTGTCGGCGTCGGCTCCCGGTGCCCTGCCCAGGACCTCGTCGCCCCGGCGCTTGACCGCGTCGTAGTTGCGCTGGCGGGTGCCGGGGAGGAACACCTCCTTGACGATGTCCTGCCAGTCCTTGTCCACGCCGACGTAGCTTCCCCGGTACGCGAGCGAGGACTGCCGCCAGGCCCAGCGGTAGCCGGAGTCCCCGCGCACATCGATGAGGACGACGTGCTTTCCGGCGGAGAGGAACCGGTTGTACGTCGATGTCGGCGCCAGTGAGTCGTCGGCCAGCGCGGGATGACCCGCGCCGCCGCCCAGCAGGTCCGCCAGGAGGGTCAGCGCCTCCTGGTTGTCGGCGCGCGCGGTCTCGGCGGGGGCGGCGGTGATCAGTTTGACGGTGACGAGCTCGCGCGGATGCCGGGCGATCCAGTCGGCGAACTCACCGGCCTCGCCGCGCGTGACGGTGCCGTCCGCCGCGGTCCGGTCGAAGAAGAGACCACCGCGCGGACCGCCGTGGTAGGTGTACCAGGCGCCGTCCACCTTGCACAGCCGGAGGTCGAAGTAGCGTGCGCCCGCGTCGAGTTGCCGGGTGAGGGAACCGCTCTGCGTGCGGGACATGCTGGAGGCGAGGGCAGGCCATTTGCGGGCGACGTCGGCGCTCTCGCCGTACGGGCACAGGCCGCTGTTCTTGCTGATGCTCCATGAGCCCGAGTCGTGGCTGCCGGGCATGACGATGCGGTTGAGCGGCCGCTCGCCCACGGTGCCGGCCAACTGCTCCATCCAGGAGTCGAGCGCGATGCTGGTGGCCGCAGGGGCTGTCCCGACCGGCCGGCCGGGCGCGGCGTCCGCCGCGGGCGCGAGCAGGGCGACCAGGGCGCTGGCGGCGACGAGGGACCCCGCGGCGCGTGGGGCGCGGCGGGGCCGACGGGTTTCAGGGCATGGGGGGTTGGCAGACGTGAGCAAGCCGACTGTTCCTTTCGACCGGGAGGCCAGGGGAAAGTGAGTGAACGCTCTCTAACGCCTGCGCATTCTGAGCAGTGAAGTGACGGACGGTCAACGGTCCGTGTGGGGTGCACGCAGCGACCTGCCCGCCAGGATCCGGAAGGGACGGACTAGCCCGGTTCGTCCCAAGTGCGCTGGTAGTCGGCCCAGTCGGGGCGCGGTCCCGGCAGCCCGGTACGGGGGCCGCGCAAGCCGTCGAGGACCAGGGCCAGCATCCTCCTGCGGGCGTGGTCGTCCTCCTCGGTGCGGCGGGGGTAGCGGCTGAACAGCTCGATGACGTGCGTGAGGTCGAGGGTTGTGACGTCCTCGCGGACGGTCCCGTCCTCGTGGCCCCGGCGCAGCACCCGCTCCGCCAGCTCCTTGGCGCGCTCGTTCTCGACGGTGACCTCCTCGGGGAGGCTGAACGTCCCGGCGAGGGCCGAGAACGCGCCCGCCCGCGAGTCCACCGCCGCGGCCACCCAGTCCGCCAGCACCTCCCAGCCGGTTCCCTCGGCCTCCAGTGCGGCGCTCAGCTCGGCGATCGTCCGGGCGATCCCGATGGCGCACAGCCGCTGGAGCAGCTGCTCCTTGCTGCCGTAGCGGCGGTAGAGGGTGCCGATCCCCACGCCCGCCCGGGTGGCGATGGCGGACACGGGGGCGTCCGCGCCCTGCTCCGCGAAGACGGCCCGGGCCGCGTACAGCACGCGGACGTCGTTGCGTTCGGCCTCGGCCTGCCGTCCGAAGCGGCTGCCCGGCCGCCTGCCCCCGGCTTCTGGATTCTTCATGCGTCCAACGTATTGCCTATCGGAGCTGAGCACTCCGATACTCCTGTCGGAGCGAATCGCTCCGATAGGAGGCTCCGATGGAGAACACGTCCCTGCTGGCCCTGTCCGCCCCGCTCTTCGTGCTGCTGCTCGTGGTCGAGATGATCTACTACCGGCTCCACCCGGACGAGAACGCGAGCGGCTACGGGGTCCGCGACACCGCCGCGAGCTTCGCCGTCGGCGCGGGCGCCGCCGTCGTCGACATCCTCTACAAGACGATCGCGCTCGCCGTCTTCCTCGCCCTGTACGAGCTCACCCCGCTGCGGATCGAGGTCACCTGGGCCACCTTCCCGCTGATCCTGCTGGCCCAGGACTTCTGCTACTACTGGATGCACCGCGAGCACCACCTGGTACGCGTGCTGTGGGCGAGCCACGTGGTGCACCACTCCAGCCGCAGGTACAACTTCTCCACCTCGGTCCGCCAGCCCTGGACCGGTCTCACCTCGCAGATCTTCTACATCCCGCTGGCCCTGGCCGGCGTACCGCCCTGGGCGATCCTGCTCTGCGGCGCGATCAACATGCTGACCCAGTTCTGGCTGCACACCGACCGCATCGGCAGGCTGCCGCGCCTCATCGAGCGGGTCATCAACACCCCCTCCAGCCACCGGGTCCACCACGCCTCGCAAGGCGGGTACCTCGACCGGAACTTCGGCGGCATCCTGATGATCTGGGACCAGATGTTCGGCACCTGGGCCGAGGAGACCGAGCGCCCCCGCTACGGGCTCACCAAGAACATCGAGACCCACAACCCCCTGCGCATCGTCTCGCACGAGTACGCCGCCATCGGCCGCGACCTGGCGCGCGCCACGCGCTGGCAGGACCGGGCCCGCCATCTGCTGGGCCGGCCGGGGTGGCAGCCCGTACCGGTGGCGGAGCAGACGGGCGGCTGCTGTTCCGGCGGGGTCCCCGGTACGGTGTGCGCCTGTGCGCCCGCGGACCGCTGAGCGGCGGAAAGGGGATCTGTCGCCATGGGAGACGACCTCGTGCGCGGGGCGGACGGCGCGTCGGCGCGGACCCGGGAGCTGCGGGAGTCCGTGATCGTCGGGGCGCCGCCCGAGGCGGTGTTTGCCGCGCTCAGCGATGTCCGGCGGATGCCCGAGTGGAGTCCGGAGTGCGTCGGCGTCCGCGTCCTCTCCGGGCGCGGGGGCCCGTACCCGGTCTTCGTCGGGTTCAACCGGAACGGCTCGCGCCGCTGGTTCACGTACTGCCGTGTGACCCGCTCGGAGGCCCCGGGGGAGTTCGCGTTCCGGGTCTCCATCGCCGGACTGCCCCTGGCCACCTGGGGTTTCCTGCTCGACCCGGCCGACGGGCCCGGCTCCACCCGGGTCACCCAGTACTGGCACGACCTGCGCCGTGGTGGCCGGGGCCGGATCGCGGACCTCCTCGGCCGGGTGGCCGCCGGCACCTCACCGGCGGCCCGGATCCGTACGAACCGCCACGGCATGCGGACGACGCTGGACCGCCTCAAGCGCGCGCTGGAGGCGGGGACGGGAGGGTAGAACCTGCCCTGTCCTGCCCCGCCCTGCCCTGCCCAGTCCTGCTCCGGCCCTGCCCTGCCCCGGCCCGCCCCCCCCGTCGTCACGCCGTACGCGTCAGCGCCTCGTCCGCCGCCGCCACCGCCACGTCCCGGTCCTCGGACACGAGGCCGATGCGGGTACGGCGGTCGAGCAGGTCGGCGGTGTCCAAGGCCCCCTCGTGGCGCACCGCCCACAGCAGCTCGGCCCGCGTCACCGGGTGGCCGGGTACGACGGGCCGCGCGAGGTCCGGATCCCGGAGCCCGAGCGCGTGCACCGCGGTGGCCTCGGTGCCGTAGCGGCGTACGAGGCGCGCCGGGGCGTCGAGCCCGGCGAGGGTCCGCGGGTGGGCGGCGCCCACCAGCGGCACCGAGGCGGTGCGGCAGGGACCGGCGGCGGCCAGGCCGCGGGCGGCCACGGCGGCGTCCAGGGCGTCCTGCGCCATCCGCCGGTAGGTCGTCAGCTTGCCGCCGACGACGGTCACGACCCCCTCGGGCGAGGTGAGGATCGCGTGCTTGCGGGAGATGTCGGCCGTACGTCCCCCCTCACCGCGCGTGTCGAGCAGGGGGCGCAGACCGGCGAAGGCGCCGACGACGTCCGCGCGGCTCAGGGTGACATCCATGGCGGAGCCGAGGACGTCGAGGAGGAAACCGATATCGGTCTCGGGGACCTCCGGCACATCGGGGATCGCGCCGTCGACCGGCTCGTCGGTGAGCCCGACGTACACCCGGCCGTCACCCTGGGGGAGGACCAGGACGAAGCGGTTGGTCTCGCCCGGGATCGGGATGTGCAGGCCCGCGCCGAGCCGGCCGAGGTCCTGGTCGCGCAGGACGAGGTGGGTGCCGCGGGAGGGCCGCAGCCTGATGTCGTCGACGAGACCGCCCGCCCACACCCCGGCCGCGTTGACGACCACGCGGGCGCGGATCCGCAGCTCCTCGCCGCTCGTCTCGTCGCGGACCCGCGCGCCGTCGCCGGTGAGTTCGAGGGCGCGGACGCGGGTGAGGATCCGCGCGCCGTGGGCCGCCGCGGTGCGGGCGATGGCGGTCACCAGGCGGGCGTCGTCGGTGAGCTGGCCGTCCCAGGACAGCAGACCGCCGCGCAGGCCGGTGGGGCGCAGGGCCGGGGCCAGATGCCGGGTCTCGACCGCGGACAGGGTGCGCGGGGCGGGCAGCGTACGCCGGGAGGTACGGGCCGAGGCCCGCAGCAGGTCACCCGCCAGGAAGCCGGTCCGGGCGAGCGCGGCCTGACCGCGGCTGACGAGCGGGGTGAGGGGGAGGACGAAGGGCTGGGCGCGGATCAGGTGGGGCGCGGTCCGCTCCATCAGCACCCCGCGCTCGACGGCGCTCTCGTGGGCCACGTCCAGCTGCCCGGTGGCGAGGTAGCGCAGTCCGCCGTGGATCAGCTTCGAGCTCCAGCGGGAGGTACCGAAGGCCAGGTCGTGGGCGTCGATCGCGGCCACGGAGAGCCCGCGCGTGGCCGCGTCGAGCGCGGCGCCGGCCCCGGTCGCGCCGAGCCCGACGACGAGGACGTCGACCTCGGCGCCGTCGGCGAGTCCGCCCAGCTCGCGGCTGCGGCGGGCGGCGTTCAGTGAGGAAGCGGTGGGGGAGGGGCTGCTCGTAGGTGTCGCGGTCACGGGGTGAGGGTCCTCTCCAGCAGGGTGCGCAGTTCGCCCAGGAAGGCGGCTTCGCTCAGATCGGGATCGGTCTCGTCGGTCATGGTGCGCAGCGAGAGCGTGAAGGACTGCACGACGAGCAGCAGGGACCGGGCCTGGAGGTCCACGGGCGCACGGCGTACGGAGCCGTCCTCGTGGCCCGCCGCGAGCACGGCGACGAGCAGCCCGAGGAACGCCTCGTGGCTGGCTCCCCGGCGGTCGAGGATGTAGGGCAGCAGTAGTTCGGGGTCCACGTCGAGGATCTTGTGGAAGAGCGGATGGGCCCGGAACGCGGCGGCGCCCGCGACGAGTCCGTCCACGATCCTGGCCCGGACCGGCCGGTCGTCGGCGGTGGGCGGCATGGCCTCGGCCGCCACGGCCGTCCACTCACGGGTCATCAGGTCGCCGACGAGGCTGTGGACGTCGGGCCAGCGCCGGTACAGCGTCATCCGGGACACACCCGCCCGCCGGGCGACGTCGGTCAGCGTGGTCCGGCGCACGCCGACGGCCAGCACGCAGTCGCGAGCGGCGTTCAGGACGAGATCGGCATCGGATCGGTTGCGCTCAGCGCGCTCTGGCCGCCCCGGGGCCGGCGGCGGGTCCGCGGGACCCGTTGGGTCCGAGTGGTTGTGACGAATGGGCGTCATCTGTCACAGTGTAATGCCAGAACGGGGCGAGCGCAGCACCGTCCGTGGAACAGACCGAGAGGAACGCCTCGAAGTGGACATGTTGTGGAGCGGCTGGGGCGACCCGGCCAAGGCGGCCCCCCTGCCCGACACGGTGAAGGGCCTGCTGCGTGACCTGCTCGGCGTCACCCCGCGCCCGAGCGGACCGTCGACCCTCGACGCCATCGACCTGCCCGCCCCGCCCCTGACCGACGAGGCGCGCACCGCCCTCGCCGGGGCGCTCGCGGCCGGGGACGCCCTGCGGGAGGACGCCGAGAGCCGCATCCGGCACACCCGCGGCAAGTCCACCCCCGACCTGCTGCGCATCCGCGCGGGCGAGGTCGACGACATCCCGGCCGCCGTCGTACTCCCCAGCAGCCACGACGAGGTGGTCGCCGTACTGCGCGCCTGCGCCGCGCACGGTCTGTCGGCCGTCCCGTTCGGAGGCGGCACCTCCGTCGTCGGCGGGCTGGCGCCCGAGACGAAGCGCCCCTTCGTCGCCCTCGACCTGCGCCGCCTCGACCGGCTCGTGAGCGTGGACGAGGTCTCCCGTACGGCCACCCTGGAGCCGGGCCTGCGCGGCCCGCGGGTGGAGGAACTGCTGAACGAACAGGGCTGGACCCTCGGTCACTTCCCGCAGTCCTTCGAGTGGGCGACCGTCGGAGGCTTCGCCGCCGCCCGGTCCAGCGGGCAGGCATCCGCCGGCTACGGCCGCTTCGACGAGATGGTCCTCGCGCTCACCGTCGCCACCCCCGAGGGCACCTTGGAGACCGGCCGCGCGCCCCGCTCCGCCGCCGGCCCCGACCTGCGCCAGCTGATCCTCGGCTCCGAGGGCAGCCTCGGCGTGATCACGGCCGTGACCGTACGCATCCGGCCCCTGCCCAGCCGGCGCGTGTACGAGGGCTGGCGCTTCGCCTCCTTCGAGGCCGGCACCGCCGCCCTCCGCCGGCTCGCCCAGGACGGCCCGCGCCCCACCGTGCTGCGGCTGTCCGACGAGACGGAGACCTTCATCGGGCTCGCCCAGCCCGACGCGATCGGCTCCGCCGAAGCCCCGCAGAGCGGGGGCTGCATGGCCATCGCCGGGTACGAGGGCACCGAGGCCGAGACCGAGGTCCGCCGCGCCGCCGCCCGCGAGATCCTGCTCGACGCCGGAGGCGAGTACGTCGGCGAGGAGCCCGGCGAGCACTGGGCGCACGGCCGCTACAACGCGCCCTACCTGCGCGACGCGCTGCTCGACGCCGGCGCCTTCGCCGAGACCCTGGAGACCGCGGCCTTCTGGTCCGCGCTGCCGGGCCTCTACACGGCGGTGCGCGACGCGCTCACCGGCGCCCTTACCGAGGCCGGCACCCCGCCGCTGGTGATGTGCCATGTCTCGCACATCTACGAGAACGGCGCCTCGCTGTACTTCACCGTCGTCTCGGCGCAGGGCGAGGACGCCGTAGCGCACTGGGCGCCCGTGAAGCACGCCGCGAACGACGCGATCCTGGCGGCGGGCGGCACGATCAGCCACCACCACGGCGTCGGCACCGACCACCGCGACTGGTACGCCCGGGAGATCGGCCCGCTGGGCATCCGTATGCTCCAGGCCGTCAAGGCCGAGGTCGACCCCTCGGGTGTCCTCAGCCCCGGGGTCCTCCTTCCCGTCCGCTGACCCCGGCGCCCACTGGACCCCGGCCCCCGCCGGTCCGCGGATTCCACCCCCCTCCGCGGGCCGGCGGGCGAGCCGGCCCCGCTGCCTTTTCGCTCCCGCTTCTCCTCTCCCGCTTCTCCCGTCTCTCCCGCTTCTCCCGCCCGGAGGTCCTGATCCATGCGACAGTTCACCGCCGTCGTCAACCCCACCGCAGGGGGATCCAGCGGAACCGCGGCCCTGCTCCCGCTGGCCCGGCTGCTGCGGGAAGCCGGTGCGCGGCTCGACACCGTGTACAGCCGGAGCCTGGACCACGCGCGGGAGATCGCCCGCGGGGCGGGTGAGCGCGGGCACGTCGTGCTCGCGGTCGGCGGCGACGGGATGGCCGGCTGCGTCGGCGGCGCGCTCAGCGGCACGGACACGGTCTTCGGCCTGGTCCCCGCGGGCCGCGGCAACGACTTCGCCCGCGCCCTCGGCCTGCCCTCCGACGCACCGGAGCTCGCGCGGGTCCTGCTCGACGGCGAGCCCCGCGCGGTGGACACCATCGAGGTCGAATCCGCCGCGCACGCCCGGACATCCGTCCTGGGCAGCGTGTACGCGGGCGTCGACGCGGTGGCCAACCGCCACGCGAACGCCTCCCGCCTGCTGCGCGGAGCGGCCTCGTACTACGCGGGCGGCCTGCGCGCCGTCCTCGCGTGGAAGCCCGCGGCCTACCGCATCACCGTGGACGGCGTGACGCACGAGCGCACCGGCTACACGGTCGTGGCGGCGAACTCCGGCTACTACGGCTTCGGCCGCAACGTCGCCCCGGGCGCCCGACTGGACGACGGCCTCCTGGACGTCGTCGTCATAGGCAACGCCCCGAAGCACCAATTCTTCGCGACGATGAACGAGTTGAAGACCGGCGAGCACGTGCGGCGCCCGGAGGTGGAGATCCTGCGCGGCAAGGAGATCCGCATCGAGGCCGACCGGCCCCTTCCCTACGGCGCCGACGGCGAGGTGGACGCCACCCTTCCGGTGACGGCCCGCGTCCAGCCGGGAGCCCTCCGGGTCCTGGCTCCGTCGCCGCGAGGGGCGCAAGGGTGAAGACGTATCCATCATGACAGGTCAGAGGGCATTTTCGTAGGATCAAGGGCACAGTCGATTGCCCTTGTTCGCCCCCCTGTGCACCTTTCAGAATCACCGTCATGACTTACATGGCGCAGATCAATCACGACGCGGTACTCCGAGCCCGGGTGGCACTCCTCGGCTCACAGAAACTGACGGCCCGACAGGAAGTGGCCGCCTACCGGGTGCTCGCGCAGGTGAGCCCCCTGGCCTATCTGCCCCTGCTGCCCGAGGCGTTGTACGAGTACAGCAAGCAGGAATTCGCGCACCGGCCCGGCATCGCGCTGGCCCTGCGGGCCGAAGGGGTCGCCGCCGCGCGGCGGATGGGGGAGCTGGAGGCGGGGCGGGAGCAACTGCTCGTGACCGCGTTGCACTACTACGGGGCGCAGTTGGCGCTCATGGAGCGGGCCGGGGAACTGGACGCCGTGGAAAAGGAGATCGGGCTGCTCGTGGCCGCGACGGGGGCCGTTCGGCCGCGGTTGTGAGCAGCCCCCCGCCGGCCCGGCGTCGCCCCCTCACCAGCGCCAGGTGAGGGTTTCCCCCTCGGCCGCCCCCGACCAGCGCTCCGCCGCCCGGTCGGGGGCGGCCGAGGCCAGTGCGACCTCGCGGTCGTCGAGCGGGCTGCGCCCGCTGCCCCGAGCCTCCGTGCTCGGCCCGGACCGGACCCGGTAGGCCCAGTTCACGGAGAGCTCCGCCCGCAGCACCGCATCGCCCTCGCGCCGCAGCACCGAGGGGCCCGGGCGGCGGTGCAGGGCGGGCTCCACCGCCTCGCAGCCCTCGAAGTGGCGCCCCGCGCCATCGCGCCCCGGCTTCCCGGCCCGGCTTTCCCGCCCCGGCTTTCCCGCCCCGGCACCGGGCCCCTCACCCGTTCCGGGTGACCCGAGTGGTGATCTCCGGCGATCGCGGTTTCAGTGGAGGGCGTGGTCCCACCGCAGAGTGACCCCCTGCTCACGGCCCGGTTCACCGCTCCGGCCGTGCCGAAGCTGCTCGTGCACCGTCCGGAGCTGCTGGAGCGCCTGACGGCGGGGACCCGGGGCCCGCTGACCCTGGTCAACGGCCCCGCCGGAGCCGGCAAGACCGTCCTCACCGCCCAGTGGGCGGCCGGCACCAGGACGCCGCCCGTCTGGCTGACCGTCGAACCCGACGACGCCCCCGGCGCCTTCTGGGCGTACGTCCTGGAGGCCCTGCACCGCGGCGGCGTGGAACTGCCCGGCACCGTCGGCCGGCCGACCCGGGCCGAAGGCGTGACCCGCTCCTTCCTCGTCCGGCTCGCCGAGGGCCTGGCCGCCGCGCCCCGCCCCGCCGTCCTCGTCCTCGACCAGTTCGACACCGCCCGGCCGCCCGCCGCCGCGGAGGGCATCACCGACGGGCTGGACTTCGTACTCCGGCACTCCTCCGGCGGTCTGCGCATCGTCCTCACCAGCCGCACGGACTCCCTCCTGCCCCTGCACCGCTACCGCGCCGCCGGTGAGATCACCGAGATCCGGCAGGCCGACCTCCGCTTCACCCACGGCGACGCCGAAGCCCTGCTGGCCGAGCACCGCCTGCGGATCTCCCCGGACGGGGTCCGCCTGCTGATGGAGCGTACGGAGGGCTGGGCGGCCGGGGTCCGCCTGTGCGCGCTGGCCATGCAGGGCGGGCCCGACCCCGAGGGCTTCCTGCGCCAGTTCGCGGCCGACCGCACCGTCATCGCCGACTACCTGCTCCGCGAGGTCCTCGACGCCCAGCCGCCGCCCACGCGGGACCTGCTGCTGCGGGTCAGCGTCACCGACCGCGTCCACCCCGGCCTCGCCGACGCCCTCACCGGCCGGGACGACGCCGCCCGCACCCTGGCCGGGCTGGCCCGCGACAACGCCTTCCTGGAACGGGTCGATGCCTCCGACTGGTACCGCCTGCACCCGCTCTTCGCCGAGGTGCTGCGCGCCCACCTGCGCCTGCGCAGCCCCGGCCTGGAACCCCTCCTGCACGGGCGCGCGGCCCGCTGGCTCGCCCGTACCGGCCGGCTCACGGAGGCGGTGTCCCAGGCGGCCGCCGCCGGGGACTGGCCGTTCGCCGCTCAGCAGCTCGTCGACGGTCTGGCCCTCGGCCGCCTGTTCACCGGCCTGGAGGCGGAACCGCTGGGCCGGGCCTTCGCCGCCCTGCCCGCCGAGCCGCCCGGCGCCGCCCCCGCCCTGGTGGCCGCGGCCTGCCGGATCGCCGCCCGGGACCTCGCCGGGAGCGAGGCCGCGCTGAGGCACGCGGACGCCTGCGCCCCGGCCGCCCCGACGCCCGCCGCCGCGTTCGGCCGCGCCTTCCTCGGGGTGCTCGCCGGACGGCTGTCCGGTGACCTCGCCGCCACCGAGCGCGCGGCTGCCGAAGCCGGGCGCCTGCGGGGCGAGGTACCGCCGCCGCTGCTCGCCGCGCACCCCGAGCTGCGCGCCCTGCTGTCGGCCGCGCTGGGCGCCGTCCGCCTCGGCGCCGGACAGCTCGACGCGGCCGAGGCCGCGCTGACCGCCGCCGTCGACGCCTGCGGGGAACCCGGTCCGGAACCCGGTACGGAGTCCGCGCTCTGCGACGCGCTCGGCTCGCTCGCCCTGGCCGACCTGCTCCGCGACCGCCTCCCGGAGGCCGCCGGGCGCGCCCGGGACTCCCTCGCCGCCGCCGAGCGGTACGCCCTGCCGCCCGGGCGGCGGTCCCCCCTCGCGCACCTCGTCCTCGCGGCCGTCGCCGTCGAACGCGACGAACTGCCCGCCGCCCGCCGCGCGCTCGAACAGGCCACCGAGGCCGCCGGACCGCACCCCGAGGGGCCCGCCCTGGTCCACGCCGCCGCCCTCGCCGCCCGGATCGCCGCCGCCGACGGGGACGCCGAGGCCGCGCTGACCGCCCTGCGTACCGCATGCCAGGACGATCCGGCCGCGCCCGTCGCCCGGTACGCCTGGGCCGCCGCCGAGCAGGCCCTCGCCGCATCCGCCGCGCACCTGGCGCACGGCGACCCAGCGGCGGCCCTGCGCGCCCTCGACGGGCTGCCCGCCGACCGGCCCCGGCACCGGCTGGCCCGCGCCCGGGCCCTCCTGGCCGCCGACCGCCCCGGTCCGGCCGCGCGGGAGCTCGCCGGTCTGCCCGGGGACGATGTGCTCCCGGCGCCGGTACGGGCCCGCGCCCGCCTGCTGCTCGCCCGGACCGCGGAAGCGGACGGCGACCCGGCGGAGCGGAACCGGCTGCTCGCGGAGGCCCTGGACCTGGCCCGGCCGCAGCAGCTGCGCCGGATGTTCGCCGAGCAGGGCCCCTGGGTGCGCCGCGCCCTGCGGGAGGACCCGCGGGCGGCGGCGCGCCACGCCTGGCTGGAGCCCGCCCGCGCCCCGGCCCGCGCACAGCCGGCGCCGGGCGCGGGGGACCTCGTACTGGAACCGCTGACCGCGCGGGAGACCGAGGTGCTGCGCGGGGCCGCGCGGCTGCTGTCCACCGAGGAGATCGCAGCCGAGCTGTACGTCTCGGCCAATACGGTCAAGACGCACCTCAAGAGCGTCTACCGCAAGCTCGCCGTCACCCGGCGCAGCGACGCCGTGCACCGGGCGCAGGACCTCGGCCTGCTGTGATCCCTGCCCGCCCCGCCTGCGGCGCCCGCCCTGCCCGCTCCGCCCGTCTCGCCCGTCGCGGGCGATGCCGCGGGCCCGCCCGGGGCCGACGATGGCAGGGCGGGGGCCGGCCCCCGCACCCGGCACCACCCGTCGGAAAGGAGTGAGTGCCCTCATGCGCTACGAGTTCCGCATCTCCGGAATCGTGCCGGACACACTCGCCGCGATCCTTCCCGAGCTCGACCGGATCCCCGTCCGGGAGCAGACGCTCCTCCTGGGCACCGTCGCGGACGAGGCCCATCTGTACGGGCTCCTCACCCGCTTCCAGTCCCTGGGCCTGCGCGTCCTCGAAATGCGCCAGCTGCCCGCCTGACCGCCCCGGGCGCCGCTGCGCCCGTACGAATCCCGCACGACACCGCACGACCAGGACCACGACCAGGACCACCCGCTCCGGGTGATCCCCCGAAGCGTCCGCCGCACGACATTGCGTAGAGGGTCCGGCGACGTGACACCGACAGTGAGGTGAGTTCGATGGCCCAGACCACACCGACCGGGGGCAACTGGAACACCGGCCCCGCGCCGGGCACGACCCCGGCGTCCGGGGGCGACGGCACGGGCGCGGAGGTGGGGACGTTCTTCGCCGCCGTCCTGCTGGTGGTGACCGGATGCCTGGCGATCTTCCAGGGCATCGCGGCCATCGCCGAGGACGACGTCTACGCCCGCCTCGGCAGCTACGTCTTCGAGTTCGACCTGACCGCCTGGGGCTGGATCCACCTCATCCTCGGGATCGTCGTCGTCCTGACGGGCGTCGGACTGTTCATGGGGTCGAACGTGGCCCGGGGCGCGGGCATCGCGCTCGCCGGCCTCAGCATCCTCGCCAACTTCCTGTGGCTGCCCTACCAGCCCTGGTGGTCGATCATCATCATCGCGATCGACGTGTTCATCATCTGGGCACTGTGTTCGAGCTGGACGCACAGGACGACCGTGTGACCGGCCGCACCACCACGTGACCCGCTGCCGCACCCGTGTCCCGGCGCTGCCTCCAAACGGCGGCGCCGGGACACCTCTTCGAGCGAACCCGGCGGCCCGACCCGGGGCAGAAGGCCCCCGGCTGCCGATGAAGAGGGGGCGGCCCCCCTCGGGGCCGTGCGGCGCTCCGGCGCCGCTGTGCACGACAAGGAGATGCAACGTGTCGCGTGTTCTGAAGAGTGCGGGTCTTGCTCTCGTGATGGGTCTGGCGGTCATCGGCGGGGCGTCCTCCGCCTCCGCCGACGCCGTGTCGGAGGGCTACGCGATCGGCTCGCCCGGCATCCTCTCGGGCAACGTCGTCCAGATCCCGATCCACGTGCCGATCAACGTGTGCGGCAACAGCGTCAACGTGATCGGGCTGCTCAACCCGGCCGCCGGCAACACCTGCATCAACGCCTGAGGGTTCTGACACCCCGCCCGTCCCGGCCGGAGCCGCGCTCCCGCCCGGGCCGGGTTTTGGCCCGGACG